>CAWUJK010000013.1:0-31411 GCA_963922865.1 uncultured bacterium
GACATGAGATTGATATCAATGTGATGGTTTATGATGGAAGAATCATACTAATAAACTAAGCAAAACTAATATAGTAAAAGAATTAAGGATACCTTTAGCTGGTAGTCGTTATAGTAATATTCCTACTTTCCATTCTCGTGGGAAATATACGTACTTGTGGAGTTCTAGTCTTAACGGTTCTAACGCTCGTGGTAGGTACTTCAACCAGAATAGCTCTAGTATCTACCGAAATAGCCGGTATAAGACTAACGGTTTCTCGGTTAGGTGTATAAAAAATTCGTAAAATTATGTATTATTTGAATTTATTCAAAATGAAGAGTAAATAAGTTTTTATAATTTTGTATATTATTAAAAAATTTTATAAAAAAATAGCTAATAGTATTTATTTATAAATACATAAAAATGACTCTTTTTATTTTGACAAAATAATTTTTTAGCTATAATGTAGGCAGCACTATATATTTTGAATAAAAAAATTATTTATGTTGCAAATATCGACAAACATTAAAACTATTAAAAAACTTTTAGAAAGTCTCTATTAGCTATTTTTGTTTTATTGGAAATTATATTATATAAAAACAACTATTTAGAGATTACTAAATAGTTTTTTATTTTTTTAATACATTTTTATGAGTAATTTATCTTTAAAAGTAAAAAAATGGTGATGAGAAAATGCATGAGAACTAAAAAAATCACCTAAAAATGTTTTAGAAGATTTTAATAAAAATCAAGCTCAAACAGTAGTTGTTTCTGCTATTAGAAGTCCAAACTTTAATACTACCGACCAATTAATAAAATTGGCATGATTATTACTTGATTGAGATTATGAACTCTGACATGAAAAAATAGAAAAAATAAAAAAATTTCATATTTCATTACTGAAACAAAAACTTTGAAATAATACTAGTCTAGAAAAAAAGATAGAAGATTATTTTGATGATCATCTATTAAAATACCTAAAGTCATGGATTTATAAGGATGATTCTTCAAAAATACAACCAAACAAAAATAATGATTATTCTATATGATTTTGAGATAAAACTATATCTATAATATGATTTTGAGAAAATTTATCTGCGTTCATACATGCAGAACTTATAAACGAATTAAATGTGGATTGACTTGAATCAAAAAATGTAGATTTGCAAGGAGTTTCTGATTGATTAGATAATTTAGGAAATGATATATTTTTAGGTTTATCTCAAAAGATTAGAGAAAAAATATTATTGCTTTTAAATTCTAACAAAATTCCTATTATTCCATGATATATTCCGGGTTTTAAAGATTGAATTGAAAATACTATTGGTAGATGATATTCTGATGCTACTGCTTCTATGACTTCTATATGACTTTCAAGTTTTTATGATGTTACCCTAGAAATACAAAAATCAGTTGAAGGTATGCTTAGTGTAGATCCAAGATTATTGATAACTTGAGATCCAAAACTTATAGAACAAATAGATTATACAACGGCAAAAGAAATTACTTGAATAAGAGGTTCTCAAGCTAAATTGTTACATTCTCAAGTGCTTAGAAAAGAATTATTAAGTGCTGGTATAGAAATAAAATTATTTGATCCCTTTGATGATTCTAAATGAACAATAATATCAAAAAATAAAAATCCAAACTCTAGTTGAGTTGAGTATATATGAGCGAGAGATAATGTAATATTTTTTTCTATAAGTTCTTGGAATATGTCTGATTCTTGAGTTTTATTTTCCATATTTGAAACTGTAAAGTCTTATGGTATTTCTGTTGACATAGTTTCTACTTCAGAGACAGAAGTAAGTTTTACTATTGATAATAATATAGAGGATAAAATTTTGGACAAACTTTCAAATGATATTAAGGAAAAATTAAATATTGCTCAAGAAGATGAAATGAATTTTGTTCATTATAATAGAAATAAGGCTTTAATTTTTTGTGTATGACAAAACCTAAGCCATTCTTTATGAAGTTTAGCTAGAGCGAGTGAATCCTTAAAAAAATGATGAATTAATATAGAGCTTATGTCTCAAGGTTCTATGGAAAGGTCTATGATTTTTGGTATCTCTGGTGAACAAATGGTAGATGCTGTAAATTTATTGCATTATGAGTTTATAGAAAAAAAAGATTCTTCAAATGAGTATTCTCGGGGTAATTGGTATTGTTAATTTTATATATTAATATTTTCAAGTTGTAAATCACAATTTACAACTTGAAAATATTGTTTTATTTTTTATAATTCATCTATTATTTATTTTTTATTTTTATACAAAATGAAATTAATATTTAAAGACCAAGAATTTGATATTGAATTTAATAATACTGATACTGCCTCAAAAATAGCTAATCAGTTGCCTATTAGTTCTTTTGTGGACTGAAAACTATGAGCTGAAATTTACTTTCTTACTAATTTTGGTTTTGAGTATAGTAGTAAAGTAAAGGAAATATTAGAAATATGAGATATAGTATATTGGAAATCACAAAAGTCTGATAAAGAGGCTATTGCTATATTTTTTTGAAATAGTACTTTGTGAGATTGAACAAAACCTTTGGCTGCGAGTCCTTGCGAAGTTATATGAAAGATAATTGATGATATTGATGATTACAAAGAAATTAATAAATGAGATAGTATAGAGTTAAGATCATAATTCTCTTAAAATATATTAACTAATCTTTTTTAAAACTATCAAGTTTTTTCTTGATTTCTTTTAGCTTTTCTTGTTCTCAAGTTTTGTTGTATAATGATGATATATTATCAAAAGTTTCAAGTGTATATGGGTGAGAATCTCATAATAGTTCTACTCTCAAATCAAATGACTTTAATAAATTTTCTTCTGCTAAATTGTAGTCTCATTTGTCAAAATATGCTACTCACAAATCATTATATAATATGGTTGTGCGGATATTATCTTTATTTCAAAATTTTTTATATAAAAGTTGTAGTCATTTTTTTAAAAACTCTATTCACTCTTCAGTTTTTCAATTTTTTGCCATAGATTTTCACAAAGAACTATATCAAACTCAAGTTTCTAGAGAATTTCATAATTTCTCTCTTATTTTAACAGATTTTTCATGATATTGGATAGACTCATCGTATTTTCACATATCAAAATATAAAATTCATATATTACGATAATTCAAAGAAGCTTTCAGTGAGTATTCTCAGTATAATTTAATTCTAATCTCTAAAGATTTTTTATGAAATTCTAAAGACTCTTCATGCTTAAATAAAAATCTCATAGAAGATCAAATTCAACTGTAATTATCTGCTACTAGTTTTTGTAATTCTTGTTTTTGTGTAGTATTTGTACTCAATAGGTAATCTAATATTTTTTTTGACTTTTTATATTCTTTTAATGCTTCTTTATAATTTCATGCAATTAAAAGATTATATCAAGATTTGTTATATAAATTTGCTTGTTCTAAAGTTATATCATTATTCATGTTATTATTATTAATAATTAAATTACTAAATATAAATTCAGCTTTTAAAAAATTTGATTTTACAGTACTTAGGTATATTCAGGTTTCTAATAATAATTTTTTAATTTTTTCTTTTGTATTATCATCAACATTTTCTATTTTTTTATATCCGTTTATAATAAATTCATCAAAAACAAAAGAAGATAATTTTAGTATATGAGATACTAAATCTCCAATATTATTATTTTTATCTTGGCTTTCAGAATCATAATCACTATATTTTTTCATATAATTAGTTAAAAGATCTATATAGTATCTTTTATCTCAAGCAGAAGCTATATTTATAACTTCGCTTTGAAGTCTATGAATATGCTTGTTTTTAGTTTTTTCTTCTTCTTCCAAAATACAATACTCATATAGATAACTTAGATAACTATCAAATTCTAACTCTCTTTCTATTTTATTTTTCATAGTTCTAGGGTAGATTTCTTCTATTTTACTTATAAAATCTACAGGTAGTTTTGTTTCATCTAAAAATGATATGATATAAAGCATTTCTTTTAAAAAAGGGTTTTCTATGCTCTCTATAGAAAGTATCAAACTTTCATATACAGTTTTTTCATAATCACTTAATCTAGATTCTAGTTTTATTATATTTGGAAATCACCTAGATAATAAGTCTAGGTATTCTCCGATATCTTTTTTAGATTTTCTTATATATGAAGCTGAGTTTTTAATTGCTAGAGGTAGGAATCAAAGTCTTTTTGTTAGTTTTTCTATGTAAATTATTTCTTCTTTTTTTAGTGTTTCTTTAGATTTTCATGAAACTTTTAAAAATAATTCAAAACTAGAATCTTTATCTAGTTTTTCTAAATTTTCTACTTCAAAATCTGTTTCATACCAGTCACTATTTTGAGTTGTTATTATCACACTTCATCAAATTGGAGGTATACAATCTATAATATCTTCTTGTTTGATTACATTATCAAAAAGAAGTATCCATCAATAATTATCTTTTTTTGATAGATGATTTTTTACATCTTTTTTTAATTCTTCTAAAGATTTTTTATATGTAGGAATTTTTAAATTTTCACATAGTTTTTCATAGCTAATTTTCATTTGAGAACTATCACTACAATTTATTAAAAAATTGAAACTATATTCATTTTGATTGTTTGCTATAAATTGTTTGGATAGCGCTGTTTTTCATTCTCAGGGTCATGAACTTAATATTTGTACAAAAGTTTTATTTCCTATATTAGGAAATATTTTATTGTTTAGCTTGATAATTTCTTTTATTCTTCAAGAAAAATACTTAACATCATTTATATGATTGTATTGTTTAGATAATTTTGATTGCCCAAGTATAAATTTTAGAGTAACAATGTTAATAATAATTTCCAGATTTATTTTATCTTCTTTGTCAAATACCCCTTCAAATAAAACTTTAAATAGACTCTCTATATCAATCTTGTCTATTTTAGAAATTTTTGATAATTCTATTTTATATTCTTCAAAATATTTATCGTATTTTTCACAATTTTTTATTTCAAATATATTTTTTACAATTTCAGGTATTTTATCAAAATTTTTATTTACATCAAAACTCCCTTTTTCGTCTGTAAATTTTTGAACAAGTAAATGACTAAAATTTTCAATAAAATCTTTAGGAAATGATGAGCGTCTAGTTCATTCAAATAAAATTGGAACCAACGATTCTTCTCCTGTTTTTGATATTTTTTCTTTTATATAAGAATATTCTTTTGTTATATTGTATTTATTTTCTCAGCTTGATTCTAAATCTTTGTTTATTCGCTTTGCTAGTTGTAATGTTCATACAAGTATTACTTTTCCGCAATGAAAAACTCAATTTTTCATAAATGTTTCTAGGTTTTCTGGTTTTTTTATGTAATCTAGATTTACTTCTATTCAAGAACTTTTTAGGTAGTTTGATAATCTTTTTAGGTTTTCATCTATATTATCACTATCTTTCCAAAGGCTATGACTTATGAAAACTACTTTTTGTTTTTCAGCATAATCTCTTTTTATGTTTGCTAAAAATTTTTCTAAGCAGTATGTTTTTAAATATAAAAACACAGATAATTCTTTATCTTCATAGTTTATATGATTTAAGTTTTCTTTATCTTTTTGGATATCAATCATAACCTCCTATTTTTAATTTATATACAATAGGAATTGTATTTATTATTATGGCATAATCAAGTTTTTTACTCCTCTTCACTTGGGGCAATACCAAGTCTTGCTTCTATCTCCATATCAACATATTTCTTTTTTCTACCATATTTTTTTCTAGAATATTCTCTTATTATTTCAGCTATAGCTGTACCATTTTTTGCTTTTTCATATTCATAGTTTTGATCCCATATTGTTTTTATATCAAATGGTCTACTAGACGCATTGTCTATATTTAGTTTTACATATGTTGTAAAGTTTGCTATTCATATTATATCTTGTCAAGATAATACAGGAGCGTATTCTTTTTCCAAATATTCAGCATCATCTGCACCTACTTTGAAAGATTGTATTGTTCAGGCATTACCAAATACTGCATCTTTTATAGATGGTTTATCTCATTTTTGTGCTCCATTTCATCAAATTTGTGCTATAAACTGGTGAGCCATAATTAGGGCTAGTTTATATTTTCTAGCTTCACTTAGTATTTCTCAAAATGTTTCAGTGGCAAAATTTTGAAACTCATCAACATACATGTAAAAATCTTTTCTTTGCTCTTGAGCTATATCGGCTCTACTCATCGCTGCCATATTTATTTTTGAAACAAATATTAAACCAAGAAGCTGAGCATTTAGAGCTCATATTTTACCTTTTGAAAGATTTACAAGTAGTACTTTTTGCTCATCCATTAGTTTTCTTAAATTGAAAGCTGATTTTGGTTGTCATATAATATTTCTTATGGTTGTATTTGTTATAAATGGTCAAAATTTACTTGAAAAATAAGGAATCATTTCTTGTTTTTCTCTATCTCAAGTATTTGCATATTCATGATCCCAAAAAGACTTTACAACAGGATTTTTTACCTTTGATGTTTTGTATTTCATAAATGCTTCATCTACGAAAAGCCTTGGTACATCTATTAGTGTTCCTCAATCTTCCACATCTTCCATAAGTGTTAAACATCCATTTCTAAAATAATGCTGTATTCTAGGACCAAAAATTTCATCACCAAATATTTTTATAAATATTTCAGTAGCATCCATTGCTGCTCTATCCATCTCTCTTTTTCTTACATCAGGGTCTTGCGAAATAACTTCAAGCATATTAAGTCACATTGGTCTTTCAGTGTCTGCTGGATCAAAAATGGTTATGTCTTTTGCCCTTTCTTTTGGCGAGTAAGCTAATACATCTTCTACTAAGTCTCAGTGTGGGTCTATTACGCAAAGTCATTCTCCATTCCGTAAATCTTGTCTTGCTAAATAACCTATATATACTGATTTACCTCAACCTGATTTTCAAAGTACATACTGATGTCTTCCTCTATCTTTTTTTGAAAAATATATTGGTGTTTTTTTATTTCTATATTCATTCCATCCTAGTAAAACACCATCACTATAAACGGGGAATCATCACAAGTGCATGTGTATTTTTTTTACTAAACCTGTTTTTTCATCTTTTTTTTCTAGATAGGTTGGATTTTTAGGTATTTTTAAATTATGAGGAGGTGCTAATTTTTTATAATCAAGCCATTTTATAATTGGTGATCTATTATAATTTATGTCTGGCATATGATAAATAGTTGTTATTTCATCAGTTGACAAGTACGATACATTTTGAAAAAATCATACAAGCTTATACCTAAAGGCAAAATATCTAAGCTTTGTTATTATTCAAGGTATAGCATCTTCTATTACTTGAGGATTATCAAGTGCATTGTTATATTCATCTGTAAAAATTGATGCTGCTGCTACTATAGCGTGTATTCAATCTTCTGATTTTTGCTTGTCTTTACTTGATACAAGTATTCTAATAGAGCTTTCAAATACAGGTTGGCTAGCTGCTTCTCACATAAGTTTTTGACTTTCTGTTTCTGCTTGGTTAAATATTTTATATGAATCTCATTCGCTAGCTCAAGGAGCATTATTTGAATCTTTTATCGCAGCATCTGATCATTCAAACAATATTCTTATTGGATTAAAAAGTATTCAAAATGGTTTCCATAAAAAACTTAAAGCTGATTTTTTGCTGGCTTTATATTTTCATTTTGCTACTTTTGAAGCTGCTTCTTTAGCTTTTTTATTATAACTTGATCATTCTGGTTTTATAACCATTTGAAATACTGCTTTATCTTGTTTATTTAATCAACCAAAAACATTTGTAAAGTTATTTATAGCATCATCTTCTAAATATTTGTAAGTTTTTATTGGAAAATAATCATCTTTTTCTTTTCAAAGAGAAGCTGCTCTTAAATAATATCATTCTTGTTTTAGATTAACATAATCTTTTATTCATTCATAAACTATTATTTCAGCATTGTTATAAACTGAAGTTAAGTGCTGCATTACTAAACTTACATAACTTTTATATGTTGTTATAAAAAATGATACTTCTCATTTATCATATACTAATTCAAGTGATATTTTTGAGTGTCAAAAAATAGCGTTTAAAAATGTGTCTTTAAGTCATGCTTCAGAAAGTTTGTGTATTGCTTTATAAAACATGCTCATCATACCAAGTTTTTCTTTAAAATCTTTTTTTGTTTCTTGTTCTTTATCTAGTTTTGAATCAGCTCTAGGCAATGTAATTCTTAGATATCTTATATTTTTTGCATAATATACTTCAAACATTAATCTTATTGTTTTTACTATTATGTAGAGTAAAAGAAATATAAGTATTCATAAAAATATCCATGTTATAAAATCAAAAAATAATTCTTTTATATAAGACCAAATAGATGTTTCATCTTCAACTTTTTTCGTTTTTGTTTGATAATTTATTCCTCATCATAATGCTCAGGCAAAACTTGAGTTAATTAAATGAAAATATCACATTATTGCAAAAAATATTTTTATAGTTTTTGTTTTCACTAGTGTTTAATTTATATTTTAAGTTTTTATATCTTAATTTTATCATAAAAACTTTGAATAATGAAATTAAACACATTGACAAAATCAATAATTTTTATTTTATTAAAAATAAAAAAACTTGACTTAAATTAATAAATGCTAATAATGGGGGTATTAGTTTAGTATTGTATAATTAATTTAATGTTTATTAAAAAAATAAAAACATCTTACACAAAACATCACTTTCTCCATTGTTTTCAATAATGGTGGCTTTATAGTGTTTTATTTACAATCCATTTTGAAAACAAATTTAAGTTTCAAAATGGATTTTTTATTTTTTTAAAATTTTAAATTATGAAGAACAAGAATTATTTTATAACCTGAGATTTAGAAAAAACTTTGCCTGCATGAGTTTCAAATTTCCAGGATACAACTTTTAATATACCAGAAGAAACAAGAAAAAAATTGTTTAGTATTATAAATGAGACTTTTGATGATGATGTGATAAATTTTACAGCTTTTGATGATATAGTAGAATTTTTTAAAAACTTGAATAAAAAAGATGAGTTTATTTTATCTTTGGAGGATTCAATATACATAAATGATGCAGATTTTTATTTTAGTTCTACTAGGACTTATTGATCATGTGAATCAATTCTAGATAAACCTAGTGATTACCAAATTCTTCAAAGGAATTGAACCCCCATAAATTTGCAAAACCAAAACTTAATATTAGCATTAAAGAATTCTAATAAAAAAGAAGTGGTTATTTGTGATGATTGATTTTTTTCTTGAGATACTTTATCAATAGTCATAGAAAATTTAAAAGAGATTTGAATTAGTATTAAAGAAGTAAGACTAGTAGTTAATTTTTCTTGAAGAGACAACTTAGATTGAGTTGAATTAAAATCAATGAAAAGTCCTTGTAATCCTATTGATTGGTTAGATGAAAGAGACCTAGTTTATTGAACTAAAAATGGATGAGCTTCATTTAAATATGATTGAAAAAATAACTGATTGCCTTATGTGTTTTCTAGAGAAATTGCAGATAAAAAAGCATCAATTCCTAAAGAGACTTCTCAAGAATTTTGCAAAAAAATTATTGATTTAAATATGGAAATTTGGCAGCAATTTCAAGAAAAGAATTGACTTACTGTTAAACTAAAAGATTTAAATAGACTAGAATTTTTACAAGAAATTTATAATTGAAATTTAGCTATATTAGATATACTTCAATTGGAAAAAAATAAATTTTAATCTCTAATACTTAAAAAAATGAATATAAAACAAGTTTGAGTTATGTGATCAGCTTCTGATTTATGATATAAAAAAGAAATAGAAAAAATTGCTTTTGAGCTTTGAAAGGCTTTAGCGAAAGATAATTATATATTAGTTTATTGAGCCGAAAAAGATTCAGATAGTTTATCTTCTGTTGCTTGAAGATGAGCAAAAAGTGAAAACTGAATTGTGGCTTGAGTAACATACTGAAATACCCCTGATATTTGGGGAGATATGAAAAACTATACGGATGTAATAATAAATACCTGAATGCAAAGATGAGGCTGAAGAGAATTTGTTTTAGTTTCTAGTTGTGATGCTATAATAGTTGTATGATGATGATCTTGAACTTTAAATGAGATGACAATTGCTTATCAAAAAAAAATACCAATAATAACAATTAATTGAACTTGATGATGGGCTGATAAGCTATCTTGAAAATATATAGATGATAGGGCAAAAAATGATCCAGATAGATTTATTTGTAAATGAGTAGATAGTGTTGATGATGCTATAAATTACTTGATTGGTTTAGAGCAATGATTTTAATTGATTATTTTGTGAATTTTAATATACTTGTGTTGAGTATAGATTAATTTAGGTTTTTTGAAAATTAGATTTTTAAATTTATGAGAAATGAAATTTTATATATGTTATTATTAATTTTTTAAAATGCCAAAATTTAATGATTTAGATTTAAGAAATTGGAAGGATATAAATCTAGATATGGATAGTTTATGGATTATCCCAGAAAGAAAAAAATGATGAAAACATGATAATTTTTATCATGGTAATTTTGTTCCACAAATCCCTGAGCATTTTATAAAAAGATATACTAAAAAATGATGATGGGTTTTAGATCCTTTTTTATGAAGTGCCACAACTGCTATTGAGTGTGAAAATTTATGAAGAAATATTGTTTGAATTGATATTCAAAAAGATCTTGTAAAAAGGGCTAAAGATATGATTGATAGTAAAAAAATACATGCACATTTTTGAGTATGAGATAGTAAAAGCAAAGAAACCAAACAAGATATAAAAAAGATTTTAAAACATAGAAAAGTTGATTGATTTGATTTAGCTTTACTTCATCCTCCTTATGATAACATAATTGAATTTTCTGAAAAAAAAGAAGATTTATCAAATTGTAAAACCACAGAAAAATTTTATAAAGAATTTTGAAAAGTTTTAGGAAATACATATATTTTATTAAATAAATGATGATATTGTATTGTTGTTATTTGAGATAAATATCAAAATAGTGAGTGGATACCTCTTTGATTTTGATGTATGGAAGAAGCAAGAAAAGTTGGTTTTAAATTAAAAAGTATTATAGTAAAAAATATAGAAGGAAATAGATGAAAAGCTGGAACTTGAGGAATTTGGAAGTATAGAGCATTGAGTAGTGATTACTATTTATTTAAACATGAGTATATTTTAGTTTTTAAGAGGTAAAAGGATGGATGATAAAAATTTCAATTTAATTAGATTAGATAATAAGTTAGCAGAAAAAATTTATGATGATGTATTTTCTAGTTCATTTCAAAAAGCTTGAAATGCTTTATGAAACATTATTTGATTAGTTACAAGTATAACTATTCCTATTGCTATGATGAATAATTATACAAATTTTGTTTTACAAGAAAATATTAGAAAATATGAAGAAAAATTAAATAGTATAGAAGAAAAAAATATAATTAAAGTTGAACCTGAAATATGAGTTCCAATCTTAGATAAATTAACCTATACTAAAAATGAAAATATATCAGATTTATTTTTAGAATTATTAAAAAAAGCATCAAATAAAAATGAACTTTCTAAAACTCATCCTAGATATGTAAAAATTATAGAAAATTTATGTGAAGATGAAGCAATTATTTTAAATTATTTTCATACAAAAAATATTTTTAGAATTGCTTGTCTTGATTTAGTTCTAAAGAATGATAAAGATGAATGGATAAACATAAAAAGATATTTTTCAAAATTAAACAATTTAGATAATCTAAAAGAAAAAAACAATTTAGAAAGTTATATTACTAATCTTTTTTCTTTAGGAATTATAGAAAATCCTGATAATGGAAATTATATCCCTGAAGAAAATTTATATAAAGACTTAAAAAAAGATAATTCCTTGATTGAATTAGGAAAAATAGCTTTAAATAAATATAAAGTTACTAATCCTGAATATGACAAAGTTGATCAAAAAAAATGAATGTTAGCATTGAGTCAATTATGAAAATGATTTTTAGAATCTATTTTTAGCGAAAAAATAAAATAATTTCTTTATTTATTATTAATAATTTAATGATTAAAAACCCGTTCAAATCTAAAACAACATCTCACCATGATTTTGAAATTCTAAAAGATTTAAAATGGCATTGTACAAAATGCGAATTAAAATCCGGACAAGCAAAAACTTGGCAAGTTTGGAGACAAGAAAAATGAATTCAGTTAGATAAAGATGAAAAATGAAACTGGTTTAAAAATATTTTATGTTCAAAATGTAATATTAAAACTATTCATAGAAAACTTTTGTCTACTAAAATTTTAGACAAAACAAAATCTAGATCTTGAGTAAATCTTAAAATCTCAAAAAAAGTAAAAGATCTTTATAAAAATGAAGAAGCATTTTTTTTAAGAAAATTTACACCAAACCAACTAGAAGTTGATCATAAATTTCCACAAATAAGATGGAATAAAAATGAAGATGATAATAATAAATTATCTGATGAAGAACTAAAAAATAAATTTATTTTGCTAACAAGATCAAATAATTTATTGAAATCAAGACAATGTGAAAAATGTTTTGAAACTTGAGAAAGATGAGTTTTTCCTTGAGTTTATTTTTGGTATAAATGAAAAAAAAATTGGGATCAAAAAATTAATAAACATAATGAAACTTGATGTATTTGATGTTTTTGGTATGATCCTTATAAATGGAGAGAAGAATTAAACAAAAAAATAAAAAGTTCATAAAATATATAAAAAAAGTTCATAAAATACTTGATTTTTAAAAATAAAATATTACAATGTCTAAGTTAGATAAAAATTTAATAAGAAAACTTATGCTGGAAAAATGAATTTCTACACAAACTGACCTTGCTAAAGTTTTAGGTATATCAAAAAGCCAGTTATCAAATTTACTTTCTGATAAATTTAATCCTATAAAAAGTAATATTCAAGAAATTGCTGATTTTTTTGAAATAGACCCTATAAAATTACTAAAAAAATAACCCTATGAACTACATCTGATCCAAAAAATCACTTTTAGAATTTCTAGAAGAAAATATAAACAAAGTAGTATGAAAAAAAGATTATATTTTTTCTGATCTTTTCGCTGGAACAGGAATAGTTTGAAGACATTTCAAAGAAAAATGACATTCAATAATAGCAAATGATATGCAATATTATAGTTATGTGTTAAACAAAAATTATATAGAAAATCATAAACCTTTACCATTTTTTGGCTTACAAAAAGAAATACCAGAATTATTTGTGTCTGATCTACATAATTCAAAATATTTAGTTTTAGAATATTTGGAAAAAATAAAGCCTAAAAAATGATTTATATATAAAAACTATTCTCTATCTTGAACAAAATGACAAGAATTTGAAAGAATGTATTTTAGTGATGAAAATGCAATGAAGTGTGACGGAATAAGGACAAAAATAGAAAATTGGAAAAAAGATAAAAAAATAACAAATAAAGAATATTATTTTTTACTCGCAAGTCTACTTGAAAACATAGATAAAGTAGCAAATACAGCAAGTGTTTATTGAGCATTTTTAAAAAAATTAAAAAAATCAGCCAGGAATCTAATGACACTAAAACCAGCAGATTTTTTCTTAAACGATAATGAACATCAAGTTTATAATTTTGATGTGAATAACTTAATAAAAAATACAACTCATGATGTGGTTTATTTAGATCCTCCCTATAATCATAGACAATATTCTTGAAATTACCATATACTTGAAACAATAGCAAAGTATGACAATCCAAAAATAAAATGAAAAACTTGAATGAGAGATTGTTCTAATCAAAAATCAACTTATTGTAAAAAAGCAGAAGTAAAAAAATCATTTCAAAACTTGATAGAAAACATAGATGCAAAATATATTTTTTTAAGTTATAATGACGAATGATTAATGACCCATCAAGAAATAAAAGAAATAATGAGTTCTAGATGAGATTATTGATTATTTAAAAAGCAATACAAAAGATTCAAAGCAGATAAAACAGAAAATAGAAAACACAAAAAAAATAATGTTACAGAATATCTACATTATATCAAAATAAAGCAATAAATTTGCTTTATTTTTTTGAATAAAATAGATTATTTATTATAATGAACAAAATTATTAAAGATTAATAAAAAAAATAATCAAATGCCTTTTGTTCACTTACACAATCATAGTCACTACTCAATTTTAGAATGACTACCCAAACCAGCAGAATATGCAAAAAAAGCTAAAGAGTTTGGTATGCAAGCAGTTGCTCTTACTGATACATCAAATGTTTATGGATGCCATGAATTTTATAAAGCCTGTTTACAAGAGTGAGTAAAACCTATTTTATGAACAGAAATATTTATTGAGTCTAGCCTAGATCCTGCTATAAGTCATAAACTTGTCCTTTTAGCAAAAGACCTAAAATGATATAGAAATATCATAAATTTAGTTACTAAAGCTAGTTTGGATAATCCTTGAACTAAAGCCAAAATCAAATTTGAGGATATAGTTGAAATAAAAAATAAACAAAAAGATTTAAGATTAATTGCTTTATCTTGACCTATATCTTGAGAAATACCATTTTATATATTATCTTGAAAAACAGATAAACAAATATTTGAAAAAATAAAAGATTACCAAAAAGTTTTTGGGTTTGACGATTTTTATTTAGAACTTTTAGAACATCCTGATATACCTAAACAATCACTTGTAACAAAAGAGCTAATTAGAATTTCTAAACAATACAAAATTCCAGTAGTAGCAGCACATGATACATACTACATTGATAAACAAGATAAAACTACACAAGATGTAATAAAAGCCCTTTGAACATGACACGAGCTTGAAAATCCAGATAGACCCACTCTTATAAACTGAGATTATTCTTTTTTGAGTGAGCAAGAAATGCAAATGCTTTTTTGATTTTTACCAGAAGCTTTGGAAAATACTCAAAAAATAGCAGATAAAATAGATATAAAAATAAAAACTTGATGAGCGCTAATACCAACTTTTGAATTACCAGAAAGAGATAAACAAGTTTATAATAGAGCATTAGAATTTGAAAAAAAGGATCCTAACTATTCAAATATAAAAACATTAGATATTAGTGAATGGTATCTTAGATATTTGTCTTTTAAAGGTTTAAACTATAGATTTAATTTTAATTTAGACCAAGAGACTATTTTTGAGCTTATAAAAAAGCTTGATAAACCATCTTTAGATAAAGAACTAACACAAACCTTTCCTGAAGAACTCAAGAAACTATCTTTAACTTATTATACAGATAAAAAAAAGGAAATTATTTCGTCTTTATCAAAAGAAAAACAAGACATAATTGATAGGCTTGAGTATGAGCTTATAGTAGTTCGTGAAATGTGATTTGATGGATATTTTTTGATAGTAGCAGATTATATAAATTGGGCACGCCAAAACGATATTCCAGTTTGACCTGGTAGATGATCAGCTGCTTGAAGTTTGATGGCGTATTTATCATGAATAACTGATTTAGATCCACTAAAATATGATTTACTTTTTGAAAGATTTTTAAATCCAGCAAGAATATCTATGCCCGATATAGATACTGATTTTGCTGATAATGAACTTTATAAAGTTATAGATTATTGTACAAAAAAATATGGTGAAGATAAGGTTGTTAGAGTTTGTACTTTTGGTACTTTTGCTGCTCGTGCCGCTGTTAAAGATGTATGAAGAGTCTATGGAATAGCTTTTTGAGAAATGAATAATTTAGCTAAATCTATACCAGAAAAAGCTTGAACTAAACTTGAAAAAGCACTAAAAGATTCTATAGAATTTGCTGAATTTTACAAAGATAAAAAATATACAAAACTTATAGATAGTGCTTTAAAGATAGAATGAAATGTAAGGCAACTATGAGTGCATGCTTGTGCTGTAATTATAGCTCCAGAGCCTATGACTAACTTTACCGCTTTACAACACCCTCCAAAAGATGATACATCAGTTGTTACTCAATATTCAGCTTGACCTTTGGAAGATTTGTGACTTTTAAAAATGGATTTTTTGTGACTTAAAAACTTGACTGTTATAAAAGATACAAAACAAATAATTGAAAAAAATAAATGAATTCAAATTGATATGTTAAATCTTGATATGTCAGATAGTAAAGCTTTGGAGGTCTTTGTTTTATGAGATACATCTTGAGTTTTTCAATTTGAGTCTGATTGAATGAGGAAATATCTGCGTGACCTAAAACCAAACTCTTTTGATGATCTCATAGCTATGGTATCACTTTATAGACCTTGACCTCTTGCCTATATACCTACCTATATTGATAGAAAATATTGAAAAGAAGAAATTCAATATATGACTAAAGATTTAATAGATATAATGAAAAAATCTTGATATGATGATGAAACTATAGATACACAAAAACTTATGTTGGAAAAAGATTTAAAAAAGATTTTGGATGTAACTTACTGAATTGCAGTATATCAAGAACAGCTTATATTTATAGTTCAATATATGGCTTGATTTTCTCTTTGAGAAGCAGATTTACTTAGAAGATGAATATGAAAAAAGAAATTGGAAGTTATAGAGGCTTTAAAAAAAGAATTTATAGAAAAAGGAGAAAAATATAGATGATATAAACCGGAAGTAAGCAAGTATATATACGAAGAAATGATTCAACCTGCAGCTAATTACTCATTTAATAAATCTCATGCTGCCTGTTATGCTTTCATATCTTATCAAACAGCTTATTTAAAAGCTTATTATCCTACAGAATTCTTAACATCCTTGATGAGTAGTGATGAAGAAAATATAGATAGAATCGAGATGGAGGTATGAGAATGTGAATCAAAATGAATTTCTGTATTGCCCCCAAATGTAAACTCTTCATTAAAACATTTTACTTATTTAGATGATAAAACTATAAGATTTGGGCTTAAAGCTATAAAGTGAATTTGAGATTGACCTATAAACAAAATAATTGAAGCTAGAAATGATGAAAAATTTAAAACTTTGGAAGATTTTATAGAAAGATGTGGTAAAGAAGTAATAAATAAAAAAACCTTAGAAGCGCTTATAAAATCATGAGCTTTAGATAATTTTGAGCAAAGAAATAAGATGTTGTCTTGAGTAGCTAACATGATTTCTTTTTGTAGAAAAGATGAAAAAAAGAAGCAAACAAATCAAATATGACTTTTTGATAATTGAGGTGAATTTGAGGAAAAATTGGAGTTGGAAGATTGTTGTGCTATGAGTTTTGAAGACAAACTTTCTTGAGAAAAAGAAGTTATATGATTTTGGGTTTCGGGCCATCCTTTGGATGGTCTTGGTAGATATTGCTTAAAAAAAAGTCAAAATACTCAAAAATTGAAAATGAGTTTTTCTGAATTAAAAACTTTAGAAGATAAGCAAAACTTATCTGAAAATATTGATGTTGATTTAGAAAAAAAACAACAAGAAGTAAGTGTTATATGAGTTATTAGTGATTTTAGAAAAGTTTTTACTAAAACATGAAAGGCTATGATTTTTTTGTATTGTGAATGATATGATTATGATTTTGAGGTTAGTTTATTTTCAAAAGATGTTGAAAAATATGAAGATAAAATAGAAAATTTTAAGATAGTTTTACTGGAAGGATATTTAGATATTAATTTAGAGTATTCTAGAAAATCAATAAGACCTAAATTTGATTCACTAAAAATAACAACTATAACAAAAGTTAGAGAAAATGCTAAGGCTGATTGAATTTTTGATAAAGATGTAAAGAGACTTAAAAATAAGAACTTAAATTATGTTGATCAAAACTCTTCTCAAAGTGATGATTTTGAGAAAAAACTTGATGAAAAGATTTCTAGCAGTAAAATTGAAAAACAAGAAAAAATAAGTGATTCAAATCAATATATTTTAGATATACCATCTAAAGCAAAAAAAGAGGATTTATTTGAATTGAAAGATTTCTTACTTTCTCAAAAAACTTGAAATATAGAAGTTTTTGTAAATTTAGAATGACAAAAAATTAGTACAAAAATAAGTATTTTAGATACTAAAAATTTGGAGAATTGGATTTTTAAAAAGTGGGAGGATTTTTAATTATTTAATAAATAAAAAAAAATGAAAAGTATGTTTTGGCTTATAAGCCTTGACATTAAAAAAATATTACATAAAATCTCATAAATTAAGGAGAAATTTATATTTTGTTTTTATTAAAAACAATAAAAAATGTCTTTCAATTTTAAATCTATAAATGATAATATAGAAAATTCAGTCACAACCCAAATGTGTCCAATCCTTTCGCTACAAGATTTTAAAACTATATGATTTAAAAACGAAAAAGATATACTTTTCTTGTTAAACCAACTTAATTCACTTGATTTTAGACCCGAAATCACTTTAGACATGATTGATTTAGACGATACGCTATACTCTAGAGACCAACAAATACAAGAATCACAATGGAGTGATAATAGAGCAGAGAAATGAAATCAAGTTGTTTTGGAAAAATATTGAATAGCAAACTTTACTGAAAAATATTATAAATATAGCGATATAGTGAAATCATTATTGGAAGTTT
This sequence comes from uncultured bacterium, assembly GCA_963922865.1. Lineage (GTDB taxonomy): Bacteria > Patescibacteriota > Gracilibacteria > BD1-5 > UBA6164 > CAWUJK01. Next base: position 18,514 of record CAWUJK010000013.1, read on the forward strand.
TAATTTCTAAACAATCATTAATCATAACAGCTTGAATACCAGCAATACAATTTGGGAAATTGAATAGATTAGATATTAACCCATCAACCCTACCAGTAATTGTTTCTTCAAAAACAAACCAAAAAACAGTCAAACTAGTATCCTATATAGTTAATAATTTAAAATTTAAACCTTGAAAAATTATTATATATGATGACAAAGTAGGTGATTTTCATAAAAAAATACCTTCATTATCAAAAATATTATGAATAGAAATTGTTGTTAATAAAGTTGAGTTATCCAAACAAGACCCTACAAAAATATTATCTCTAAATCAGAAAATATATATTTCTTGAGAAATTCCAAACTTTAATCACTAATTTGTAGTGATATAAAAAACTAAAAAATTAAATAAAAAAACTTGTTTAAAAGGACTTTTTAACTATTATCTTAATAAGTCCTTTTTGCTTTAACAACTGAGCTAAAATATAAAATATGAATTACTCCAGTTTTCAAAAAATAGTTTCTAGTCTACTACTATTTATTTTCTTTTTTGGACAAATAACCGGTTTGTCTATTTTTTCAATTTTTTCTAGCACCTATGCTCAAAACAAAGATTTTTCTAGCCTAGTATCAATAATAGTGAGCGAAGATTTTTACGACAAACTAGACGATAAAATTGAAAGATATGCCCTTGATATACAAAATACTCTAGAAAACACAAGAGCAATAATTATTCCAGTAAAAAAAGACACAAACCCATTTCAAATAGCATCAATAAACGAATCACTTTTCAATGAAGGATATAATTCACTAGAAGAAGTCAATTTTGAATCAAGATTAGTTTGAACAGTATTGATTTGAAAACTACCACTTGCAAGTATTTCAAAAAACGCAATTAGAACAAAATCAGTATTTCCATTTGTTGATTTTTTAGACAAATGATATATATATGACCATGACAGTAAAACATTTGAAAAAAATAGGGAAAACCTAAACTGATTGAAAGCTGAAATATGGCATTGAGTAATATCCCCAAATACATGAGACTCTGAACTTGATATAGAAAAAGTAGGAGATTTTTTGGATAAAACACATGATTTTTACAACTGAAAAAATAATTTTGATGTTACAAAAAATATATTAAACGCTAAAAAAAATGAAGAAATAAATAAAAACTATAAACCACATGTTTTTTATTTTGACCAAATAAGAGAACAAAAGTCTATAAACTATCCAGCATATAAATGATACGAAGCCTATCTTAATCATACAGAAGATTTTGCTTACAATAGATATTCAAAAGAACTAGCTCAAAAAATAACAGATGAAGTTTTAGGAGCGCAAAATAAAAATTTGGAAGAAATAATTTGAAAAATAGATTCAAAAGAAATAAAGCAAGCATTTTCCAAATTTAATTGACCAAGCCTGAACCGTAGCACTGATATAATGTCAAAACAGGTAATAGACAATGTATCTAATAATTTTATAGAAGTATTTAATAAATGATCTATATCAAAATTTAGAACTAATGTCCACAATGCTTGAAGATACAACGAATGAACAAGTGTAGTTAACGTTGATTTGATACCTTATTTTGTATCTGTTCTAGATTTAGTAAGTTCAAAAGTTATAAAATCAGCAAATACCGATCTTGAAAAACAAATAGATAACCTAGTTGAAAAATCCCTATCTAGAAAAATAGCAATACCTAAAAAAATCACTACTAATAATTACCATACTTATCCAAGTTGAAAAAACTTAGAAACACAATCTAGCATTAACTGTTCAAATGAATATATAAATATATTACACTGAAAACAAGCTCAAAAAATAAAATCAGCAAAAGACTGTAGTATTTATAGATGATCAAGCTATAACTCTTGAACCTTAGTTGAAGCAAATAGATGACTTAACATAGATTTAATAGAGGCTGATGTTGAACTCTGTTCTTGAAGAGATCCTAAATGATACTATGGTTGAGCAAGTCCTCTCAATTTTAATGAAAGCCAATTATGAAAGGCTATTTTTGAGCTTAATCAATACGATACTAACTTATCAATAAGAGATACATTTGATATTTTATGATCAAAAAGAAGTGCTGATAAATCTAGAAATCCAAGCCCACTTGACTGTCTCAAAAATAATTTTTTGACATCAGTTGAAAGAACTTATAATAATAATAGTGGTGATCCTAAATGTGTAGTGAACTATGCTCTTCCTATAAATTGAACTGGGGCAGCTGGAGAATGGAATTGTTGAGCTTATAATAAAAGAGCTAATTTTTCTATGGATTTTGTATCTGATTATAAAAATGCTTTGCCTTGAGCTTGAATTTCACTTTGATCCTGTTCTTGAAATACTATAAGATATGAAAACGGAAATATCTTTCATATAAAATATGTTTCTAGTTGAGACTGAGAATGATGAGCAAACTCATGTACTCCACAAGTTTATAAAACTAACTCTTATCACTTTATACCATCATACATACAACATAAATCTCCAAGCTATGAAGAAATAAATGAGCAAATAGTATCAAAAATAACGCCAAATCTACCTATAGATAGAGATAGATACATAGACTTTATAAGTAGTTTAGGGAATTATAAAAAGATAAATTATCCTTATTTGTTTAGAATATCATGAGAAAATGAAAAAGAAATAAAGCTTAAATTAGATAAATATTTAAAAGAAAAAAGTGATGAAATAAATTCTATTATCGTCTCAGAAGACCCTTCTTCTCTATCTTGAAAAGATTTAGAAATATACAATATATTAAAATCTGGACCATATAACAGTAATAAAATTGATTTACTATCTTTTCTTAAAGACAAACCAATAAAAGAAATAAAAATTGATGGTGAAATAAAAAGAGTCTCTTATTATGATTTTTTGGTTTTTTCAATGTTTTGGAATAACCTAAATAATATATCTGCAAAATATAAATTTATTTTTGAAAATTATCTAAGCGATGAAACATCTAGATGAAATTTTGATTATATTTTATCAAAAAACAAGAAAATTTATGAAATAGCATATCTTTGAGCACAAGGTGATTCTCAGAGCATGTATGTAAAAATTGATGCAAAAGATAAATTAGAATGACCATACACAAAAATATTTACCAAAAATAAACTACTCTCTAGCGCAAAAACATCTATTTGAGCTATGAATACCAATGTAAAAGTGTGATCAAATGAGAGTCTTTTTAGGTGTGCACCTCCTGAATGAGTACCTATTTGGGAATGGTTCCCTGCTGTAGCATGTTGGATTTCAGGTCTTTTACCTCCTGAGATAAGTATTTGATGATGAAGATGTTGAAGTAGTGAAATTTTTGAGTCTCAAGATGAATATTTTGAACTATTAAAGGAAAAAAAAGTTTGTAAAAATGATTCTAATAAAAACTGAATTAATGATTGTAGTGAAACAAAAATAAAAAATAACGCTAGATTAAAACTTTTTTCTGATACATCTAGATATTTTTTCAAAAAAAGATGAATACTAAAAACTCAAATAATAGATGAAACTTGAAAAAAAATAATAATTAATGATAAAAGCTATGTTTCTTTTTCAATAAAAAAAATAGTTGATAAAAGTACAAACAAAATTGTTTATGATAGCTCTAAAAATGATCAAACATATAAATCTGAAATCATAAATAAATATATTAACTTTAATCCTCTAACAGTCCCATCAAAATATTGACTATCATCTTATTCTTTTTCTTCTAAGGACAAAGAAGCAGATGTTTATTTTCAAGCAAAACTTGAAATGAAAGATTATAAAAATAAAAGTTTTGCAAACATTATTTCAAATGAATTAATTGTAAAAATTAGAAATGAAAGACTTTTTCTAGAACATAGTAAAATTGATGAGTTTTGAAAAATAGATTTATCTAAAAATGTAAAAGCAAATGATAAAACTAATATTTATTTGATAGATTCTAAAAATTATAGCTTAGACATAAACTCAGTAAATAAAAACTCTTTAGTGTTTTTTGTTTCCAATTTTTGAGACAATAACACAAAAAGAAATATAAATTTTCCTATAGAAATTACTTTAAAAAACTCTAAATGAAAAACTATCTCACAAGAAAAACTTAATAATCTTTCTTGATTAAAAAAACTTTACCACTTGAAAAAATCTTGAGATTATAGTATTTGAATAAAAGATAGATATTGATATTTAGCTAAATCAAGTTTTACTGTACTACCTAGAGAAGCTCAGGATTTAAGAATTAATTTATGAACTAGTGTTTTAGAAAAAAATGCTTGAGTATCAACAAATGTTGTGAGTGTTTATGATAAATTTTCTAATATAGTATCATCTGAAATATATGATTTTGATTTTAATATTTTATGAGATAGTTTAGTTTTTGAGGAAAACGATTGAAAAAATTTAAAACAAAATACATTTGAATGATTTAAAGCCTTCAGACTTAAAGCTACTGATAAACCTTGAAATTCAAGATTAAGGGTGTACTTAATCAAAGATGGTAAAAAAATACTCACTAACTTTTGAGATATTAGAGTCGTAGATGATATAAAAATTAAAACAAATTTTTCAGAGCCACTAAAAGTTTGAAATAATAAATATTCGCTGAACCTTGAAATACTTGATAAAAACTCTAAATTGATATCTGATTTAAATTCTAGAATTTATATGAGTGTGGATGATAATTATATAGAACTAGAAGAAGCTTATACCAAAATTGTAAATTGAAAAGCTAAAATAAATTTTTATACAAAAACAAAATCTAAGAAGAATCTAAATTTTAGATTTAGAATAGAGTGATTTGAAAAAATACTAGATTCTTATGCTACAATCTTTCCCGCAGAAGCGATGAATATAGAACTTATAGCAGATAAACATAAATTGAAAGCGGATCCTAATACGCAGTCTTATATAAAAGTGGAGTTAAGAGATATATATAACAATTTAGTTTTTGTAGATAATAACTCTGTAATTACTTTAGAAATATTAGATGAATTTAAAGACATAATATGAACTCATGTTTATAAACAAACACTAAAAAATTGAGTTAGCAATTTTAAAATTAATGCTACAAAACTACCATGAGTAGCGTATTTAAAATTTTCTATAGACACCAAACTAGAAAAAAATAATTTTATAGTATGAAAATGAGAAAATATAATAAAAGTAAGTTGAGTGAGTGAAAATGCTTTAAGACTTGAAACATTTTTTCACTACTCTAAAGACTCTATTGAAAACAATAAATTTAATGCCTTATATACAACACTGCTTTGATCTTCGTATTGAGATATAACTCAAAAAGATTATTTAGCTTGAGCAATGCTTTTTGATAAAAATAATAGATCTTTAGCTGTTACAAGTCTTTTGAATAACCCATATAATATAAAATATATCCTGTCTATATGAAGTGATGGAGTTCTTAACAAATCATATAATCAGTCAGATTTGAGTCAAGATTTGAGTGTAAAACTATCAAAAGATAATAAAAATAGATATTATTTAGATCTTTTTAACAAAGCACTAAATATTCACATTTGAAAGATTTATTTAAATTTAGAAAATTTAAAAATCACAAAAGACATGTATGAGAAAATATCAAACTCATCTTTGATTAATTTAAAAACACTTTTTAATATTTATAAATTTGATATAACCCAGGCAAATAACCAATTAAAACTAAATAATCTTTTAAAAACAAAAAAGAATTCTTTGATAATTTATTTAGAAACAGATTCTTACAAAGTATCCAATTTATCTTTATGAAACTCTTCTGTATCTAAATGAATATATTACAAAGACCCTTTTTCTTCTCAAAGTAGTCTTAATATTTTTGCTAGAGAAAATTTGTATAACTATGATAATTTTGCCAAAAGTGATAGTTTAGGTTGGAGTTCTTGAAATAAAACGCTTTTAGCCTTTAGCTCTTGAAATAATGTATGAGAATCAACTAAAGACTACATGTGAGTAAATACAATTAACCTTTGAGACCCTGTTTTATTTCTTAAAAAAATTAAACAAAAGTCACATGGAGTAGTAAAAAAGTTTGATAAAACAATATGAAAAAAATTAAACAAAAATGAAATAAAATGATATAAAGTATTTGATTATAATGCTGACTCTAGAAAAGATATACTTCTTTTAGAAAACTCTTGATTTTTTGCACTTTTAGAAAATAAAGATATACGATCTTGATTTTTAGATCAGAAAAATTTAGCTAGAGTAGTTGATATATGAAATTCAGACCTAGTAAATACTGGAGATTTCTCTTGAGATAAGTATGAAGATATATTTTTTGTGAACACTAAATGAGAACCATTTATTTTGGATAATAATAAAAAAGACTTTGAGAGAATTGATCTTACAAAAAACTTTGCTTTAAAATGAGCAATAACAGATGCAAAATCTTTTGATATGAACAATGATGGTATCGCAGACATTATTACTTTGGATAGTTTTTGAGAAGTAAATATTTTTTATGGTAAAGCATGACAAGTAGAGTTTGATAAAAACACTATTTATTCAGGTTATGGAATAAAACTTTCACAAAAAACTAGAAATGATATGTGAGCCATATATTTTAATTGAATAAGTCAAGAAGTAAATAAAAAAATAAAATCATGAGATAGTGCTAAAGATATGGTTCCTACAGACCTTTTAGAAAATTTAATGTTTGAAAAAATTTCATATGATCCTGAAATAGACCCTACAAAAGAAAATTATAATAAAAATACAAGCTTTGTAAAAAGTGAGTTTGCATCTTGATATTGAATATCTATAGAAAAAACCTTTGTTGATAAAAATGCCTGAAAACTTCAAAGCTGAGATATTGTTGAAGTAAATGTAGTTATAAAAAATAATAATAGTTCTAAAGTTTTAAAAGATATAGTATATTTAGAAGATATACCAAAATTTTTTGATATAGATATGTCTAGCCTAAAAACAAATGAAAATATTATTGTTAGATCATGAGTTTGAAAATATAAATTTATGATAGACAAATTTAATCTAAAACCTAAAAACCAAATTAAACTAACTTACAATTTGAGAACAAAAAATTTAAAAGCTTCTTATATAAAAGCTTGATTGTTTGAAAAAGATGAAGCTTGAGATGATGAGTTTTGAGATATAATAGTTTCTAATAGTAAATATAACTGTGGTTGAGATAGTGACATATTTAGATCCACTTGATCAAAATCATATGAAAAAGGTATAAAATACGAAAAATGTGACCAATCTGTATTACCAGAAGAACTTGCAAAAAATGATATAGATAAAGATAATAATTGAATTCCTGATTATATAGATGAATTGAAAAAAGCCTCTCAAAATGATCAAATTTCTGATAGTAATATAGAAACATTAAAAAATTATAGTAAAAATGCATTGAAAAACCATAATGCTAGTGCTTTAAAAAATTATAAACAATCATCCCATAAATCTTGAGAAAGTCTTTTGGATTCCTTAGATGATATAAATACCAATGTTGACAAACTTTCTTGAGAAATAGATAATTTAATACAATGATTTGGTTGTTGATTTTGATGATGAAGCTGTTTTGGTTTCCCTATAAACTGGGCTCCCTTAGCCCCTTGAAATGATCCTGTTGTGCTTTGAAAATTAGTTTGAGATTGATTAAAAGTAGACGAATGATTACCTGTATTTTCTGCACTAACATGACTTCAAATGTCTTGTTGACCTAGCCCTTGTTGTATTCCTGTAGTTTGGCCAGTATCTTCAAAAACTTTTATTCCATGACCTATTTGTTGATGAAAATGAGCATGAGGATCTATTTGAGCTAACTCTCCTACTAACTTTTTTAGACTTTATGCTACACCTACTTTAACATGATGAGCTTGAATTGCTGCTTGTTTTTGAGCGCCAGCTTCAGCTGTTTGATCTATTCCTCCTAAATGAATTAACCCTGTTGTCCCAGGTTGAAACTGTGTAGTAGCTGCGGCTGCATTACCGAATTTTTGTAAAGATGAAGAAATAAATTCAGATCCAGCTAGTTTGTGACAAGTTGAATATTTTTGAGTATGAAATTCATGATTTGGTGTGATAAATTGAAATTGTAGTGTATGATCTAGTTGACATAAAAAATTACCAATAACAAATAAAATAGATTCAAACCTTGCTAAAAATTATATAAACTATAGAAAAACCTGAGTTGCTTCAAATAGTTTAAAAGACTCTTTTGCGAATGCTTTTAAAAACCCAGCAAAGCCTTGAGTATGATGATGAGATAATTTTATAGCTCAACCTTTGTTGTCAGTTAATGATTGATCTTGAGATGAATCAGATGTTAGTGTAAATTTTAGTCTTTCAGATGGAATTGAATTTAGATGAGTAGAAGAGTTAACTCAAGATAGAGTTGCTTGATTCCCTAGTTTTATAACACAATGGGTAAATGATCAACTTGAAGAATTTATAACAAAATTAACTGATTTTCCTACTCTTTTTGTTATACTACCAGATTTTTCTAGTATACAAAATGCTGATTGGGAAAAATATTTTAAAAACTTAGAATCATGAGTTTCTGATGCTTATAATTCTTGAGCTAGTAAAAATAATAATCTATCCTGAGTAAAATCCGTAGATAAGTTCGTTTGATGAATAGAAAAAAGAAGCTCTTGAATAAAAGAAGCTTATGAATTTTTATGAAATGTACCTTTTGTCTCAGTAGAATCTTCACCAGTTAATATAAATATTCCATGGATAGATAAAACAACATTAGATGCTACGAAAGCAAATCGGTTATGAGCTATTGAATGATATAAAAAAGAAATAGAAAATGCAAAGGATAGATGGTCTTACTGACTATCTTGTGAAGAAAAACAATGATCGGCTAAACAAGAATGTTTAGAAAATAATGCTGCGTGACAAAGAGCTATACTATATGTAAATAAGTTTGTTAGAAGTTTGGAAACAAATCTAAGAGTTTTAGAAGAATATAAAAATATCCCAGAAAAATTGTCTAAACTAGCTAATAAAAAACAAGATTACTTAGAACAAATTTTATGTAATGTAGATTCAGTTCAAGAAATTACTGTTTGATGGTTAGATAAAAATGGGAAAAGATTTAAAGCTTGGGTTGAATTGTATGTTCTTATAAAGGCTATATTAAAATCTTGGCAACTCCTAGCAGATATATTTATAGAATATGATGCTGAATGTCATGAATGTAAAAACGAAAGAAATGATTCGCTTGGTTCTCAATTTGAAATTATTAGTATGATAACACCTAAAATACCAGTTATTAAATTTCCAAAATGGCCAGATGTAGTTTTAGATTTACACAAAATAAGATTTAACTTAAATATAAGACTACCAGAGTTTAATTTTAATAAAAGACCTATTGTCTTACCTCCAGCACCTTCTCTTACATTACCAGACTCTCCATGAGCATGACTTAGTTTACCTGCACTTCCAATTTTACCTAGTATGGAAATTCCTGGATTGCCAGATCTTCCATGATTACCAACAATTAAATTACCAGACTTACCACCACCACCAAAACTTCCAAAACTATTTTCTTCTATTGAGTGATTTTTAAACATACTAAAACTTATCACTAAGGCCATGTGTATAATTAAAAAATCTCCTTTTGTACCAGAAAGTAGGGCTTGAGATCAAATAGCATTTTTAACAGAATGATCAGGTTATAGATCATTTGATTTTATAAATCTCACTATGCCACAATTTTCTTATCCCTTTGTAGATGAAATACAAGTAAAAACTTTTGTTAACCTAGAATTTGAAGCAGAATTTTTGGTTGAAATGGCAAAAACAATCGCACAACCAATAAATGAAGCTGGAAATAATTTTTCTCGTATGTTTGATATATCTATTGATGACTTAGATCTTTCAAACTCGGTTAATAATCAAGATATTAATATAGATTTGAATAACAAAACATCCTTGATAAACTCTAATAAATTTTTATCTCTTGTAAATAAACAACTAACAAGCGAAAACATATTAAAAAATCCTCGCTTGAAGCAACTTAGTAAATCTTTTGATATTGTTAACAATTATACTTATTCTAAGGAAAATAAAATTATAAAAGATCTAAAAACTAAAAATATAGAGAAATTTGATGTTTTGAAATCTATAATTAAAAAAGAAATAAGAAAATCAAATAAAATAAAAAAAGATTTAAAACAAATACAAAATAATTCTTTTTATAAAACTATATCTAACAATAAGATAAATAACTCAAAAATATATAATTCAGCACTAAAAAAATATAATGAATCATTTAGAAAATCAGCTATAGCTTTGGTTAACCCTAAATATATTGATAATACTTCTTTGAAGCAAGAAGGACAATATATACTTAAGGATTTCAAAAACAGTACAAAACATATATATGAAGATGATAAATATGTTTATAAAAAATCTAAAAACAAACTTTCCTACCAAGAAACACCTAAACCTTATTTTGCTTCACTTACATGAAAATCAAACACTCAAAACAATACATGTAGTTCAAAAGGTTCTAAATATCAAAGAAAGTATGAATGAATTTATGTTTTACAAAAAAAAGGCAATACAAATATAAGCTATAAATTGTTTGATTACTCATGAGATTTAGATTGAAATGAAATAACAACAGCAATAGATTTTGATTTAGATTCTGATATAGATTTACTATATTCTATGGAAAACAATCTATATTTTAAGAAAAATCTTATAAACTCTAAAACTAAGAAAAAATACCATACAAATGTTATAAGCCTAAAACCAAGTTCTAACAAATTTTTAAGTGATGATTTGTTTTATGAATCTCCTAATAATGCATATGAAAGTTTAGTTTCAGATAAATTTATAAATATATGATTTTCAGCACTCAGAAAAAATAATATATCTAATTATAGGCTGGAATATTACGATAGGATAGATAAATATTTAAACGAAGATAATATTGCTTATGTACCTAAAAATATAAAAAATAATATAGTAGATAGTTTTTCATCAATAGATGATAAATCTATATATGATAGTAGCTGAGATATAATAAAAAGAAAAAATCTAGCTTATATTTATGGATTATGAAATAATATATCTCGTATTAAATTAAAAACAAAAAAACTTTCAAATATAAAAGATGCTATCAAAGCACTAAACGTGGCTAATATTAGCATATGAACAAAAATTTATTCTTGAAATAGTTCTGTTAAAATAAGTTATTTAGAAGACTGAAATAATGAAACTAAAAGTTTAAAAATAGATAGTAATACGAATGTAGAGTTTAACAAATCTATAAAAATTATTTGAATATCATGAGATGCTTATATTTTTACTAACAATGACTTAATATTAAAATGAAATGAAATATATAAATATTTAGGTAAACCACTTAGCTTTGGTTCAAAATTAGAAATTTATGATGATTTTAACACTAGTGTATCTAGCTATGTTTCTATAATGTATTATGATTCTAGTGAAGCTTTAATAGATTTTAGGAAAACTAAATCTTATACTATATATGATTTATGATTAGAATCGGGTAATTATTCTATTAATTTACCAGTTATAAATGATTATTTTTACTCTAGATTGTCTGCTTTTAAAAATAATTTATTTTCTACAAAAACATCACAAGTTTTATTATCTCCTCAAATTTATTCTGATAAATATGCTCCTGAGTTGGATCTAAACTCTAAAATAAGAATACCAGTTTATATAGAAAAAATCCTTGATTTGACTGATAATATATATGAAAACTCATGAATAAACTCAGTAGAAAAAATTACAATACAGTGAATAGATGAAAATAAGTATGAGATACTAAAAACAAACAATAAAATAAGAATAAAATTTAAAAGCTTTGATACAATATTTACAAAAAAAATTAAATTTTTATTAACAGATAAAAACTGAAATACTAGTTCTAAGGATGTGGATTTTGAAGTTTATACTCCTACTCCACAAATAAATAATTATTCTAAAGGACTTATTTCTTGATTTATAAATGAAGATTTAACCTGAGAACCTATAAATATTTATAGATATAGATGAGGTGTAATAAAAAGACTTGAAAACTATAGTTGAGATACAAAAGTAAAAACAAATGCTTGAAATTTTGATTTTAAACTCAATACTGTTTCTAGTAATTTAGTTGATATAAAAATAAATGACTCTTTGGCTTTTAATGTTTTAGAAGACACTTGAAAAATTATTTTAAATAATCCATTGTTTAAAATAATAACAACTATAAGAGATGATAATTTTGTTGAATTTATAGTTTTAGATGCTAGTAGTAAGAAAGTATTTTCTCAAATTTTAAAACTTAAAGCAGATAAAAATAATATTTATGTTACAGATAGTTTTGATGATTTGTCTGATAAATGAATATACTTAAAACTACTTTGAGATAAGTTTGATTATTATAAAATTCCAAACGCGGTAAGACATAATCCTTGAACTATAGTTGTATATAGAAAGTCAGATTTGAATAAACTTCCTTTATTTGCTATTACAAGACAATGAAGAATAAAAGTATTGAATTCTAACTTTTATAAAATACAATATTCTAGTTATGATGATTATGTAGTCCTTAAATTGATAGATAAGCATTTTAACAAAACCATTTGAGAGCTTTTATTTAAAATAGATAGTTCTTATATAATAAAATAAAGACTCAAATGATATGAACCCCTAAAAGTAGAGCGTATTTTTTTACAATCTACTTTTAAGGGTCTTTATTTTAATATTTTAAATTAAATTTTTTTATTTAATTTATATGCCTATTATAATATAATACTGATTTTTAGAAAAAAATCAAGTAGTGTTTTTATTGATTATATAAAACCTTTTTATTTAAACCATATTTATTTATCTAGAAGTACAGTTTTATTTAGAAGGTAAATCATATCTTGTCTTTTAATTCCAAGATTAGGATTAAAAATAAAGTTATCAT
>CAWUJK010000014.1:0-31272 GCA_963922865.1 uncultured bacterium
ATTCCAATATTAATATATATATAATATAGTCTTTTTTTTCAATCCTTTGTCAAGTCTTTTTATAAGTTTTGATATTGACTTTTAGACCTATATTACCTAATAAAAGATTATTCTATCTCTTCTTTAATCTCCTCAAATTCTCACTCTTCTTGCATTTCAATCATTATATCAACTCAACCTATTATTTCTCCATTTACATAAAGTTGAGGGTAGGTAGGCCAAGATTTGTATTGTTTCAAACCTTGTCTTACTTCTTCGTCTTTGTAAATATCAAAACTCTCAAAATATATTCATTCGTCTATAAGTATTTGACATGCTTTTGCTGAAAATCAACACTCTGGAGCTTCTGGACTTCCTTTCATAAAAAGCATAACTGGATGTTTATTTATCAAACTATCTAGCCTATTTTTTAGTTCTTCGTTCATAGTTTTTAGTTAAAAATTAAATTTCTTTTGTTGTTTTAAGTTTAAGCCTAAGAGCATGTATACTATCAGTTTTCAATAAATCATCAAGTATTGAATAAACTTGCTTAGATCTCTCTATTCTAGTTTTTCATTCAAACTTGTCTGAAACTATAAATAACATAAAATGCTTTCAGTCTCATTTCTCATCATGAAAGTCAATACTGACATTTTCTCAAAAAGCTTTTTTAATTCTTTTTTCTAGCTCTAAAGCAATAATATCCATAAACTTATTTTTTAATAATTATTTAATCCAACCTCAAGCCATATCAATGATAGTTTGAGATAATTTTTGAGGATTATGTCTAGCATAATCACTTTCATCTAAAAAATTTCTTTTTATTATTTTATAAACTTTTGAAGAAAAATCCATAGTCTCTTTTATCTTTACCGGTTTTTTTCACTCTAACTTATATTTATTTACAAGTTCTTGAGAAATAGTTCAATCATTTACAAGAACATAATCTATTACATTTCAAACATATTTTTCAATACTATTTATAAAATCTGGAAGTTCATAGTTAGTTGTTTCTCACTTATCTGCCATTATATTACAAACATAAACTATTGTAGCATCTGTATTCTCCAAAGCTTCTTTCATTCAAGGAGAAAGTAAATTAGGAACTATAGATGTATAAAAATCTCAAGGACCTATAATTACAATATCTGAAGCTAAAATGGTATCGTAAGCATCAGGATTTATTTTTCATTCTCATCAAACCAAAAAAGCATCAGTTATATTTTGGTTGGTATTATGTTTCTTTTCTCATGGATTTGTTTCAGAAACATCAATATTTTTCTCTCAAATGATTTTTGTTCAATCCTCAAACTCTACTCAAAGATTAACATCATCCAAAGTAACAGGTATAACTTTACCTTTTACTCTAAACATTTTATGTGCCTCTACTAATCATTCTTGAAAACCTCATTTTATCTCACTAAGAGCAGTGAGAAGTATATTTCATATCTTATTTCAACCAATAACTCAAGACTCTCCTTCAAATTTATATTCAAATAATTTTCTAACAAAACCTGTATCTTCTGCTAAAGCTGCGATAGCTCTTCTTATATCTCAAGGAGGTAAAACTCAGTATTTATCTCTTATTTCTCAAGTAGTTCAACCAGAGTCTGTCATAGCAATTATGGCTGCTAAATTCAAATCAAAATCACTTTCAATTGATTTTAATCCATATAAAACATTGAAAGTTCAACTTCATCATCATATAACTGAAACATTTAATTTATTTGTATTATTCATATATTTAATTTTATTTAAAGTTAGTTTATTATAATAATCTATTTAAAAAAGTCTAGCTTAACTATAAATTAATCCAAGTATCTATTTTTTCTAATCTCTAATTAATTTTTCATATTTCTGTTTATGTTTAATACCTGGAAATTCTAATCTCAACATATAAAAACTTAAAAATTATTAAAATAAATTTATTTTATAGAGTACCCCTCTTTTAAGATTCAATAAAAATTTGTATCTCTCAGCACTCCGTCTCTTTTTTCGTATTTCCTAAAACATCACTCAAAAGTAAATCAACACTTTATAGCAACTCTACTAGAGTTAGTGTTTTCTTTATCACATCTAATAATTGCTTTTTCAAAACAAGATTCCAAAAAAACATATTGTAAAAGTCTATCTATACACTCTGGCATAATTCAAACTCACCAGTAACTTTCACTAAGCCAATATCAAAACTCTACTGAGTTGCTTTGCTTATTTACTGAAATTATTCAACACCTTCAAATAATTTTTCAGCTTTCTTTGAGGTAAATAGCAGCATCAAAAGATTTTTTCTTTAAAGAGTCTTTTCTAGATTTTTGTATGTTTTTAAGGGTAGATGAGTAATCTTTTCATTTTTCCCATAACATGTACTTAGTTATATTAGGACTTATAAGACTCCAAGTATATTCAGCCTCACTTTCCTCAGCCAACTTCAAAATACATCTTTTTGTTTCTAGGGTGTCATTTATTCAAGGTATTTTCATGGTAATTAATATAATTGTTTTAAAAATATAATTTTAAATTATATAAATTTTTTTTGCTAAATTTTATATATCAAAACTTAAACTTTCTAAATCTATTTACCTATTTGATTATATAATCATTTGTATATTCAACAACTTTTATTTAAGGTTTTATATAAAAAAGAAATATAATAAAAATAAATTAATTTATTATAGTAACTATAGCTACTAAATTCAAACCAAAATCACTTTCAATTGGTATTAATTAATGTAAAACATTAAAAGGCTAAATTCATCATCATGTAAATGAAATATTTAACTTATTTGTTGTACTAACAAAAAGTTTACCTATTACTTTTATAATAATCAATAATTAATTCTTTCAAGTTAGCACTTTTAGAGGTGACTTTTTCCTTATTTTTTATTTTATTTAAAAATTTTTTATATCTATCTTTGTGTTCTATCTTTCATTTATTTTCAATATCTCTTGATAAAAAAACCAGTTCTTGAAACTCAGGATCATTCTTGAACAAATGTCTAATTTCATCATTATTTTCAAGAAATTTTTGAAAGTCAATTTCATTATCAAACAACTTTTCAATTTTAGCTTCATACTCTTCAAAACTATCATTATTATGTTTAAAAAAAATTTGTCAAATAAACTCAAATGCTCATACTAAGAAAATTATAAGTCAAAATATACCTATAAAAAATAATATTATTGATATTCATTCAAAAAATATTTTATTAAAAATATTACTAAAAATTATAGATATTATAGCAATGAAAATTAATATTCATCAAAAAATTATTTTTCATTTTAAAAGATTATTTTTCATAATTACAAATTATAAATTAAACTCTAACTAAAACAGCTTTAATTCTTCTAACTCCTATACTACTTGATTCTTCTTTTTTTATCTTAAATTTTCCCATATTTTTATATTTTTCAACAAAAAGTTTGCAATTAAACATATAATTTATTATAATAGTTATAATCTTTATTTTAAGATTATTTACATTGTAGTACACCTTAGAGGTTCTTTGTGGTAATAATTCCTCTTTGGACGAAACAATTCATAAGATCTGGTCCTCTTCGTGGATGGGGTCTTTTTTAATTTATTAAAAACATGAAACAAAATAAAGAACTTTATTTTTATGTGAACTTATTTCTTCTCTGATATGAATTCTTACTTCCTTTCAATTTTTATCTAATCACAAAACCTCAAACTCTTTATCATTCTCAAAATTAACTTTATAATTTTTTTCATTTCTCAATATATCAATTGCTACAAAAAATCTCTGCATTCTATAAGTTTCTGAACTTTTTCTATACAAATATTTGGTAATTTAGAAAGAGAAACTTTCCTTTTAAATGACTTACAATAAACAAATTTATTAACTTTTAAAAAATCATTTAACATTTTTTCTAAAGAATTTTTACTTTTTGTTGATATAGCTACTTTTTTTGATTTATACACTATGACTCCTTTTTTCATTAATAGTCAAATTATAAAATTAACCTTTTATCAAAACAGCTTTAATTCTTCTAACTCCTCTACTACTTGATTCTTCTTTTTTTATTTTAAACTTTCACATATTTTTAGAATTTTCTACATGTGGTCAACCACATAACTCTTTAGAATAAACTATTCAATTTTTTCAAATCATAGAATAAACTTTTACTATATCAGGGTATTTTTCCCAAAAACTTCACTCTACTCCTGAGTTTTTTGCTTCAGTTTTATCCATATTTTCAACTTTTGTAGTAAATCATGAATTTATTGCTTCATTTACAAAGTGTTCAACTTTATCTAAAACTTCTGCTTCTACTTTTTCATCATGACTAAAATCAAACCTAAGTCTCTCTGAAGTGATGTTACTTCATTTTTGGTGAACATGTTCTCAAAGGTACTTTCTAAGTCATGCTAACAATAGATGGGTTGCTGAGTGTAGGGCTGTAGTTTCCCCTGAACTATCTGCTAGTCCTCACTTAAACTTTCAAGCTGACGCTGTTCTTGATTTTTCTTGATGATCTTTTTCTGCTTTTTTAAATCACTCTATGTCTACTTTTAAATTTTTTTCTTCTGCTAGTTCAATAGTCATTTCAAGTGGAAAACCAAAGGTGTCATATAGTTTAAATGCTTTTGCTCAAGCTATAGTATCTATTTTTTTTCATGTTTTTTCAAAAGCTATTTCAAAACCTTTTATTAGTTTATCAAACTCTTTTAGACCTTTTTCTAGGGTAGAGAGAAACTGTTTTTCTTCTTTTTCTATTTCAGAAAGTATAAAATCTTTTTGCTCTAGTAAGTTTGTATAATGATTGGCATACTCATCTATTACTACTCTTGCAACTTCTACTGATAGACCTTTTTGTATACCTATATCACGAGCAAATCTTATAGCTCTTCTAAGCATTCTTCTTGTAAAATAACCTTGGTCTTTATTGGAAGGAGTAGCTCAATCTCATATTAAAAAAGTTACTACTCTTAGGTGGTCCATTATAACTCTAAATGCTTTAGTTTCTTTTTGGTTTTCACCATATTTTTTTCCTGAAAACTCTTCTATTTTAGTTCTGATTCAATCAAATAAATCTCATCTAAAAATATCTGGTGTATCACTAAGTGCGACAGATACTCTTTCTAGTCCTCATCAAAAATCTATGTTTTTATTTTCAAGTTCTACAAATCAATCTTTGGTTTTTTTGTATTGCATAAATACATTGTTTGCAAACTCTAAGAATCTACCACAATCACAAGCCGGATGACAAGGTTTATCTTTCCATTTAGATTTTTCATGAAATCAATGTTGTTCTCAAAAGTCCCAAAACATCTCACTATCAGGACCTCCTGGCTCTCAGTTTGGCATATTTTCAGGCTCACCTGTTCTACTCCACCAGTTTTCTTTTTCATCAAAATAAAAAATTTTTCCGTCCTGCATTCAGTTTTTTTCAGCTAAATCAACTGCTTTTGCTTCTAATCACTTAGATTTAAAAAGTTCTTGCCATAGTTTTACTGCTTCATCATCTCTAGGTATATTAAAATCTTTATTTCATCTATAAACACTTATGTATATTTTTTTGGGGTCTAATCAAAGATGGTTTACATAAAATTCAAATGCCCAGTTTATTTGCTGCTTTTTAAAATAATCTCATAAACTCCAGTTTCAAAGCATTTCAAAAAAGGTGGTATGTCTATTATCTCATATGTCTTCTATATCTCAAGCACGAAATACTTTTTGACTATCACAAATTCTATTTCCTAGTGGGTGTTTTTCTCAAAGCAGATAAGGGACCATAGGCTGCATTCCAGAGCCAGTAAAAAGTGTAGTAGGGTCGTTTTCTGGGATTAATGAACTTGAAGGTATTATTTTATGTCATTTTTTTTCAAAAAATTCTAGATATTTTCGTCTTATTTCATGACTATTTAACTTCATAAATTATAATTAAATTTTATTTCTAAGATAAAAGTATTATAATAATAAATGTAAAAATACAAGCTAAGAATTAGATAAATTATTTTGAATAACTGAACAATTATGTTTAAAACAAATAATGAATTTTAATTAAAAAGATATACTTAAAATTATGAAATTAATAATACTTGCAGCTTGAGAAGGTTCAAGATTAAAACCATTAACAAACACTATACCAAAACCTATTATAAAAATAGCATGAAAATCCATAGTAGAGCATAATTTAGAAAATATAGTAAACGATGATAATAAACGTTTATTTGATGAAATAGTGTTTATTGTAAAATACAAAAAAGAAAAAATTATAGAGTATTTTTGAAGTTTTTATAATTGAGTAAAAATTTCATATAAAAATCAAGGAAAAGAAAAATGAACTTGAGCTGCATTAAAATGATTAGAAATACTTGATGATGTTTTGATAATAAACTGAGATATTATAATTGAAAAAAAAGACTTACATAAAATAGTAAACTATAATGGTTACTGAGTTCTAGCGAAAAAAGTAAAAAATCCGCAAGATTATTGAGTTTTTCAAGTCAGTCAAGATTTATTCATAAATAAGGTTATAGAAAAACCGACTGAGTTTATATGAGACTTAGCAAGTTTATGAGTATACAAATTTAGTTCCAACTTCTTGAAGTATATAGATAATATACCTCTGTCTCCTAGATGAGAATATGAACTTACAGACGCATTGAATGAGTTTGCTCTAAGGTATCCACTTAAAGCAATAGAGGTAGAAGGTGATATTATAGATATAAGTTATGCATGGCATATAATCAGTGCAAATAAAAAAATACTTGATAGAATAAATAAATCACAGATAAATTGAGAAATAGAAAAAAATGTAGTAATAAAATGAAATATAATTCTTGAAAAAGGTGCGATACTAAAATCTGGAACATATATAGAATGAAATTGTTATATTTGAAAAAATACTCAAATATGACCAAATATATATATAAGATGAATAACTTCTATTTGAGATAATTGTAAAATTTGAGCTAACAATGAGATAAAAAACAGTTCAATTTGAGATAATACAAATATTGCACACTTAAGTTATATATGAGATTCTATAATATGAAATAATGTAAATATATGATGAGGATTTATAGTGGCAAATTTAAGGCATGATAAAGCAAATATAAAAGTAGCAGTAAAATGAGTTTTGACTGATACTTGATTTAGGAAGTTTTGATCTATAGTTTGAGACAATGTAAAAACTTGAATGTCAACAAAAGTTTATCCGGGAAGAATAATAGAAAATGATAGTTTTACTATTCCTGGAGAAATTATTAAGTAAAAAATGGAGCCATTAACGAGATTTGAACTCGTGACCTCTCCCTTACCATGGGAGTGCTCTACCAACTGAGCTATAATGGCAATAAATAAAAAAACAAATTTTTGTAATTTGTTTTTTATTATACTACACAAACATATTTTTCTTTATATTTTCTACCATCAAATCTAGTTCTATTTTTTTCAATAAATTTAACAGTTCAAGTACGCGTAGCAAATAAAGTAAAATCATGTCCTTGAGAGACACCTTCTGCTGGCCAATATTTATTACCCTTTTGTCTGATAATAATATTCCCTGAATCTGCTTTTTGTCATCAAAATAATTTTACACCAAGTCTTTTGGCGTTACTATCTCTACCATTATTAGTAGATCATTGAGCTTTCTTGTGAGCCATTTTTCAAAAATTAATTTATAAAAGTTTTATTGCTTAGTTTTTAGCTAAATCAATAAAGTAAAAAATCATTAAATTTATTATTTTCTAGCAAATCTAGCAAATGCTTTATTAGCCTCAGCCATCTTGTATACTTCAAGTTTTTTTCTAACTGAGTCTCAAGTTTCATTCGCTGCGTCTATTAACTCCGAAGCTAATAAAACAGGAAAACTAGCTCATTTCTTTTTTCTTGATGCTTCTAAAAGCCATTTAGCTGCAAGAAAAAGCTGTCTTTTAGATTTAACTTCTTGAGGAACTTGATATATAGAACCTCATACTCTTTTAGGTCTAACTTCTATTTTGGGCATAACATTTTCTAAAGCTTTCATAAAAATTTCTTTTGGTTTTTTTTGTCCTTTAGATTTAATAACTTCAAAAGTTTCATCCATAAGTTTTATAGCAAGCGATTTTTTACCGTTAAGCATAACATAATTAGTAAATTTTGACAGTAGGTTTTCAGTTTTTATATTATCCATTTTTAAAATAACAATTAATAAATATATATTAAAATTTAAAAGTTTTTCAGTAATCGTTAAACTTACTCTCTTAAATTTTTTTTGATTCGTAGTTAAGTTCTATTTAGGTTTTTTAGAACCATATTTAGATCTAGCTTGATTTCTATTAGCCACACCTTCAGAATCAAGAACTCATCTAACAATATGATATCTTACTCAAGGTAGGTCTTTTACCCTTCCTCATTTAATAGCAACAACAGAGTGTTCTTGTAAATTATGTCATTCTCACCCGATATAAGCATTAACTTCATATCAGTTAGTAAGTCTTACTCTTGCTACTTTTCTAAGTGCAGAGTTAGGTTTTTTAGGAGTAGCTGTATAAACTTTTACACAAACACCTCTTTTTTGAGGACATCCTCAATCAATAGCAACTTGTTCCGACTTTAAAGAGTTTTTTGTTACTTGTAAAGCAGGTGATTTACTCTTTTTTGAAGGGCTTTTCCTATTTTTTTTCAATAATTGATTAATAGTAGGCATTATTTTATAATTAATAATATAATAGTTAATGGTGAATAATTAATTTATAAATTTTTCACTTTTAGTTATTTGGTTATATATTAACGCTTAGACCATTGCATAGATTTTCTAGCTTTGTGTAATCCAGGTTTCTTTCTTTCAACTTTTCTAGAATCACGAGTCAACAGTCAAGCTTCTTTTAAAATTGGTCTTAAAGAGCTATCTTTTGTAACTAAAGCTCTTGCTATCCCATGCCTAATAGCTTGTGCTTGAGCTGATTCTCATGATCATGCAACATTAACCTCCAAATAAAAACTGTCTTTAAGTTTAGTGATTTTTAAAGGACTATAAATAATATCAAACAAATCAGATCTAGATACATAACTAGAAATTTCTTTTCAGTTTATAGTATCTTTTCATTTTCATTCAAAAAGCTTAACTTGTGCAGAAGCTGTTTTTCTTTTTCAGATACAGTAAGTGTATTTACTCATAAATAAATTTTAAATTATAATTTTATTGTAATTGGTTTTTGTGAAGAAAAAGTGTGTTCTTCTCAAACAAATCATTTTAATCTAGACAACATAGATTTTCTTAATTTATTTTTTGGGAGCATCCCAGAAACAGCTAATTCTAAAGCTTTTAAAGGTTTTTTTGTAAGCATATCCTCAAGGGGAGTTTCTTTTAATCATCAAAGATAACCTGTATGTCTATAATAAATTTTATCTGTAATTTTTCTACCAGTAACATTAAATTTATCTGCATTAAGTACAATTACATAATCTCCATTATCTACATAAGGAGCAAAGTCAACTTTATTCTTTCATTTAAGAATAACAGCTATTCTAGTGGCAATCCTACCTAAAGTTTGACCTTTAGCATCAATAATATACCATTTTCTTTCATCACCTTTAATTTGTTTAGGCATTATAGTTTTCATTGTTGTGAAGTTTTTTATAAATATAACTAAATTAATTCTAATTTAACAAGTTTTGCATTATCTCCATCTCTATATTTTATAGGAGTTATTCTAGTAAAACCTGAGGTTTTATCTCATTTATATTTTGGTGCAACATTTTTAAATAACTCTAAAGAAGATTCTTTAGTGTAAATAACAGCATTGGCAATCCTTATTGCATTCATTTCATCTTTTGTGTTAACAACATTTATTAATTTATCAATCATAGGAATAATTGATTTTGCTTTTTTTTCAGTAGTTTTGATAGATTTATGAATAAATAAAGAGGTAACTAGGTTTCTCTTCATCGCATCTCTATGTGCAAAACTTTTGTTATTAAACTTAAGATGTTTTTTAACTCTATGTCTCATTTTAATAATAATTAATAACTATGTAAATAATAAATAATTTAAAGTGTATCAATAATACAATTTATCTCTTACTTCAGCCTAATCATCTCAAAGTAGACCAAGACCTCTTTCAGCTAAAGCATCTCTAATTTCAGTCATTGCTTTTTTACCAAATCATTTAATAGATGATAGTTTCGTTTCAGTACATTTAGTAAGTTGTTCAACCGAAAGTATAGATCAATTTATAAGAGCATTTAATGTTCTTGGCGAAAGTCACATAATCTCAATTGGTGTATATGTTTCTTTTTCCAACTCAACTTTTATTTCTTCTTTTTCTTTTTCAAGTAAATTTTTAACATCTGATATAAAACCTCATTCAACTTGTAATCATTTTTCATTGAATAAACCAAAATATGAATTTAACATATTAGCTGAAAATTTAACAGCATCAACAGGTGTTATAGTTCAGTTAGTTAAAACTTCTATTTTCAAACTCTCTAGATTTGATATATCTCAACTTCTTGTTTTTTCTATTTCATACTTTACATTTAGTACAGGAGAAAAGTTCGCATCAACGAGTAAAACATTAATATCTTGTTCAGCTTCTTTCAAATCTTCAACACTTTTATATCCCACATTTTTTTCTATTCTTATTTCTATATCAATTTCCAATCAATTTTTATCTATTTCAGTTATATACAGGTCTTTATTCAAAATTTTTACTCAACTAGGAGTATTTATATCACCAGCTTTTACTACTCAAGCTGTATTTTTACTCAATCTAATCCACTCCACTCACTCTTGCTTTTTCTCTATAATTAATTCTTTTAAGTTTAGTATCAAATCAAGTACGCTATCTTTTATTCAAGGTAGAGTTGAGTATTCATGAGATACTCATTTGACTTTTATTCAAGTAACTTTTGTACCTGGAAGACTAGATAATAGTACTCTTCTTAAAGAGTTTCAAAGAGTTACACCATAACCTCTTGGAAGTGGCAAAACTTCAAATAGTGAAGTGTTTTTTTCCAAATCTTTTTGAGATATTTTAGGAACTCAGATTAGTTCATGAATAATATGCATATTTTTTTGCGTTAAGAAAGTAACATATAGTTTTTACTATTTAGAGTAAAATTCAACAATTTTTTGTATATCAATAATTTGTTCAAAATCGTCTTTCTCTGGTAATGCATTAATTGTAATTTTTAGGCTATTAGCATCAATATCTATCCATTTAGAGTTGGTAATCTTACCCTTATTTGCTTTTGCAAATTCTTGTAATTCTGAGGCCAAACTTTTATAAAGAGTGCTCTCTTTTACTCTATCTCTAAGCTCAATCACATCTCAAATTTTCAAACTTATTGAAGGAACGCTAACTTTCACTCAATTAAGTTTAAAATGAGCATGAGAAACAAATTGTCTAGCTTGTATTCTAGTTCTAGCAAAGTTAGATCTATAAACTATATTATCAAGCCTAAGCTCTAAAAGTCTCAACATTTTTTCTCAAGTAGTTCAAGAAGCATTAGATTTTTGAGCCTTTTTAAAATAAGAAGAAAATTGTTTCTCTGAAAGCCCAAACATTCTTTTTGCTAATTGTTTTTTTCTTAATTGTGTACCAAACTCACTAGATTTTCTAGATTTCAGTGGAGCTCTTTTTGATTTACTTAAATCATACTTTTCAGTACCAAAAAGGTTTATCCCCTCTCTTCTACACAATTTTTTCTTTGGTCAAGTATATCTCATAAGATAAATAATAATTAGTATTTAATAATGAATAAATTAAATTTTCACTGTATTTTATAGTTTTCTTAATTTTTTCTTTCTACATCCATTGTGTGGGACTGGAGTTATATCAAATATAGAATTTATTTCAACTCATCCAGAAAGCAATCATCTAATCGCTTGTTCTCTTCAAACTCAAATTCATTTTACATAAACAGTAAGTTCTTTAACTCAGTGCAGAGTTACAGCTTTTGATATAGCTTGTTCTGCAATAACTTGAGCAGCATAAGGAGTAGCTTCTCTAGCTCACTTAAATCAAGCGCTTCATCATGTAGCCCAAGTCAACGCATTTCATTTTTCATCAGTAATAGTAACTATAGTATTATTAAATGAAGCTTGAATATGAGCTTGTGCTTTTTCTATAATGTTTCTAGTTTTTTTGCTTTTTTTTGGGGTAGTATTTACCATGTTTTAAAAACTTAAATTATAATTACTTTTTCTTCCCTGCTATTGCTACGGATTTTCATTTTCTTGTTCTAGCATTAGTTTTGGTAGATTGTCATCTAACTGGAAGTCTATTTCTATGTCTTATTCATCTATAACATCTAATTTCTTGCAATCTCTTTATGTTAGATGTAACTAGCCTTCTCAAATCTCATTCAACAGTGTGGCTATCTTTAATTTCATCTCTAATTAAATCTAGTTGTTCTTCTGAAAGAGTTTCAATTTTAGCTGTTTTTTCTACACCAACTTTATCTAAGATTTTTATAGCAGTACTTCTTCCAATACCATATATATATGTTATTGCAATTTCCGCATGTTTACCTTTTGGTAAATTAACTCCAGCAATTCTTGCCATATTTTCAATATAATTAATAGTTAATATAATTAATGAACAGTTTTTGTTTAAAAAAACTATGTCCTAATTTTTTATCATTGTCTTTGCTTATGTTTAGGGTTACTACAAATAACTCTAACAATTCCTTTTCTTTTAACAATTTGACAATCTGAACAAATTGGTTTAATAGACGCTCTTACTTTCATAAATTTCTTACTTAAAAATTATTGTAATATTTTTGGTGGTTTGTGTATTGTATGTTAGTATTCAAAAATTTTTATTTATTCCTAAATGTAATTCTTCATTTTGTTAAATCATAGGGCGTTAATTCTACTTTAACTGTATCTCACTCAATAAGCCTAATATTATGGTTTCTCATTTTTCAGCTAAGATATCAATTGATAATCCCTCATCAAAAATCATCTGGCAATTGAATTTCAAAAACCAGACCAGGTAAAGCTTTAATGATTACTCATTCTACTTCTATTTTATCTTCTTTACCAGACATATTTAAGATGTATATTTATAAATAAATAGCCTTGTCATTATATGAAGATAATTTTAAATGCAAATCTTTTTTTAAGTTTTTTCTTTTAATGGGATCAGTATTTTTACAAACTAATATAATTTATCAGGTTATAATATTTTATTGATTTAAAATTTCAGTCCACAAATTTATCCATATATAAAACAATTTTTCCTAAATAAATTTCTCTTTTTTATATATTTTCATTACAAATAAAAATAATTAATTTTTTATTCCTCTACCTTTTTTCATCAAAATAAATACTAAAGTATACAACAATACTAAAAATACTAACAGTATAGTTATAGAAATTCATATTTTGACATCACTAATTCATATAAAAGCATACCTCAATCAATTAATCATATATAAAACTGGGTTAAATTTACTTATTTCTTGCCAAAATGGCGATAACATATCTATAGAGTAAAAAACTCATCATAAGTATATAAGTGGAGCAATAACAAAGCTAGGTATGATATTAACATCATCAAAACTTTTTGCAAATATTCAATTTAACAATCAAGCTAAAGAAAATACAGCTGATGTTAAAAATATAAATAATATCGTATAAAAGTAATTATAAACTGTGATATCTATGATAAATGAAGATACTATAAAAACAAATGCTCAAACAAGTGTTCCTCTAGTCATTCAGGCTAGACAGTATCATAATATTATTTTGTTGTAAGTCATTGGCGAAACAAGTATTTCTTCTAAATTTTTAAACATTTTAGATGAAAAAAAACTAAATGAGCTTAGAGCGTAACTTCACATTATTATAGACATCATTAAAAGTCATGGAAATATGAAATCCATATAGCTTACTCCTGAATCAAGTTTTATTTGATCTCAAATAAATTTTCAAAATATCAAAATATATAAAACTGCTGTAATGACTGGTGGTAGTAGAGTTTGTTTCCAAATTTTTAAAAATCCTTTAATTAATTTTAATGTAAGTGTAAATAAATCTATCATTATTATTTTGTTAGACGAGTAAATAGTTGTTCTAGTCTAGAACTCTCATTTTTAAAACTAGATATTTCAATAAAGTATTTATCAAAGTCTTTAACTAATTGGTTAATTGACTGATTTTCCTTTAAGTGTATTTTAATTTCTGTGTCATTTAATATTTGTGATTTATATTTTTCTTTTAAAACTAAAGGTAGTTTCTCAGTTTTTTCTTTAGTGTCTAAAATAATAATTTCTTCATCTAAACTTTTTAAAAGATTTTTAGTGCTTGTATTTTTTATTATTTTTCAATCGCTTATAATAGCTAGATTTTGACAAAGTGCCTCAACTTCTTCCAAATAATGAGTTGTGAGAAGTATGGTTACTCAATTTTTATTAAGTCTTCTTAAAAATGACCGCGTACTTTTTCTAAGTTCTACATCTATTCAAGCTGTTGGTTCATCAAGTATCAAAAGTTTTGGTTCATGAATTAATGCTCTAACTATCATTAATCTTCTTTTCATTCATCATGATAGTTCTCTTATTTCGTTGTTTCTTTTATCCCACAATCATAATTCTTTTAAGTATTTTTCAGTTCTTTTTTTAGCTACTCTACCAGAGATTCAATAATATCATGCCTGTTCTACTGGTACATCTTTAACTTTTGAAAATATGTTAAAGTTAAATTCCTGAGGGACTATTCAAATACATTTTTTAGCTGAAGAAAAATCATCATCTATATTGTAGTTAAAAACTTTTATTTTTCATGAGTTTTTTTTAACTAAGTCTGTAATTATTCAAATAAGGGTTGTTTTTCATGCTCAATTATATCATAATAAAGCAAAAAAATCTCCGGATTCTATATCAAAACTAACTCATTTTAAAACTTTTTTATTTGAGTAGTTTTTTATTAGGTCTTTTATAACAAGTGCTTTCATTTTTTTATTTTTTTCAAATTAAATTTTTTTCTCAAATTTCTGATATTTTTAATATGTCTTTGTCTATTATTTCAAATCTTTTGAGTGCTGAGTTATAATGATTATAAATTGTATCTAGGCTTTTTCAAATTTTTAAAAAATCGTTTGAGTATTTATTTAGGTCTTTTTCTAGTTTATCTACATGTTTTAATATTTCTTTTGCTTTTTCTTCTATTTTTAAGGATCTTAGTCATTGTATAACTGTTTGTAGGTAAGCATAAAAACTGGATGGTGAACATATTATTACTTTTTTAGAAAATGCATATTGCATAAGTTTTTTTGTTTTTAGTGTTCATATTTTTGATATGAATAAATCATAATAAAGTCATTCTGCTGGTATTAACATAAAAGCAAAATCTACTGTAGAACTAAAAGTATCTATGTACTTGGATGTGGCTTCTATTTGAGTTTTTATATCTCTTTCCAAGTTACTTGAATATAGTTTTATAGATGTTTCGTCTTTTGTTTTTAT
Source organism: uncultured bacterium (assembly GCA_963922865.1). Classification (GTDB taxonomy): domain Bacteria; phylum Patescibacteriota; class Gracilibacteria; order BD1-5; family UBA6164; genus CAWUJK01. The sequence continues at coordinate 15,405 of CAWUJK010000014.1, forward strand.
GAGTTTTTCATAATTATCATGTGGAAATTTAGAATCAATGGGGATTATTTTATCTCATATAAATAATGCTGCGTCTACATATCAATCTCAAAGTTTATGTTCTAGTTTATATTGGTCTTCATTAAATATATTTTCAAGTAATTCTTTCAAAAAATATTCTCATAGGTTTCATCTTTGTTTTGGGTTTTTTAATATATTTTCCAGTCATTCTAATTGTCATCATATGTCTCTTATTTGTTTAGTTTCTTCTTGTAATTGTGTCATTTTTTTTGTCAATTCTTCAATTGTTTTATTTGAGTTATGGGATATTTTTGAGTTTATTTCAAAATTTTTACTTATTTTTTCGTCTAGGTTTTTTGATATATGAAATAAGTGGTCTTGTATTAATTTAGATGAATTATCTTTAGTGTTTTCTTTTTTCTTTAGTAATAAAAATATAGCAAAAATAAGGAGTAAGGCTATTATTATGAGTATCAAAAATAGTATGGTTTCTTTTAGGGACATTTATATTTTTTTAAAATGGATAAATAATTAAGTGTTTTTAAGTAAAAAATTAATTTTAAAATAGGTCTATTTATAATTTCAAATAAAAGGGATAAATACAAATTTAGATAAATAATTTAATCAATATAAGTCAAAGACTCAATACAAACTTGATCAAAAAGATTCGTGTTTATGGTTCAAAGGGCTTTAGCCCTTTGAAATTCCAAACCATTGGTACAAGACTTTAGACTTTAAATTTTCAAACCATTGGCACAAGACTTTAACCTTTAAATTGATAACATTCAATAATATATACAATAAATATACTTAAATAATTATAAAATACAAACTTTTATCATAAATCACTGACTACATCAGTCTCAATTTTATAAACCAAATAATTTTTATCATCAAAATTTTCACCTAATTTTTTTCCTAAAACTGGTATAAAATCTTCTCATGAGATTAAACTACCTGATATATTTGGAAGAATAACACAAGCTTTTTCATAATTTGTTTTTATAAGCAAAATACCATTTTTTGTTGGATCAATCTTTTTTATTTCTCAATCATTTAATGGTCTTCATCTATCACTTATTTCATCAATTCTAACTTTAATCTCATTTTTTTCATCTAATTTAATTTTTGAAAACCTAGAATCTTGTAAAGCTTGAACGGTATTTTGTATAAGTTCTAAAACCATATTTTCTTCTATTTCTTTTATATTTCATGAACTTCCTCTCACAACTCAAGAGATATATAATGTAACAAAAACACTTCCTTTTCTTTCTAAAAGTCAGTTTTGTTTTATTTCAAGTTCTTCTAGTTTAGGAGTTCTAAGATTTTTAAAATAAAATTCTATTATTTGCTTTACTAAATCTAACATAAGTTTGTTATTAATTTTTAATTTTCTAACTATTTTTCATAAATTTTTAATAAAATATTTCTAATATAAAACTAAATACTATTTTTTTCTTCTTCTTGTCTTAGGTTTTCTTTTTCTTCATTTTCTATTTGATAAAATATATCTCAAATTTGGTCTTGGTTAGTTATTCTATTATAATGAAAATAAGAAAAATCAAATAGTCATTTAAAAAAAACTTGTGAGAGATTTATAAGTGGTAATAAAAATATCAATGATATAAGTTTTGCGTTTCAAGAACTTAGATTGGAAAAAACCAAAGCTGTTAAAATACACGAAAAGAAAAGTCAAACAAAACTTCAATAAACAGAAACTAAAACATATCTATAATTATTTAATATTTCTAATATGAGACTAGTTCAAAATACGGATATTATTGTATGAAATAAAAAAACAATCATTATGTAATCATAATTTATAAGTCATGCATAAATATAAACAGGTACGATAAAAACATATGTAAGAAAAGTAAAAAACGCTATTTGTCCTAAAATAATTATATTTTTTTTATATCTTTCCGGAGAAGCAAAATTTAGAAAAAAATATGTTATAAACACTGTGATACTTGTGGATAAAAAAGTCAAAACTGATAAGACTAGAGGGAAAATAGAGTTAAGTTCTCCTGCTCAAGTCCTAGCGCTAGAAAAGGTATTTCATATATCTAGAAAAGAGGAAATAGCAAAAACTAAAATAATAAGCACTATAGAACCAAATATTGCTGAAATTAAAGCTCAAAGTGATATTATTCAAAGATCTTTTAATTCTAATTTTGGTGGTCAAAAACTCATATTTATTTTTTGTTTTTAAATAAAATATATAGATAAATAATAGCTCAAATAGTTATGAAAATATCTGCTAAATTAAATACTGAGAAATATTTAATTCATATAAAATCAATAACTTTAGAGTTAAATAATCTCTCAATTCAGTTTCAAATTGCTCAAGCTAATATTAATCAAAAACTTAAATCTAGCAATTTTAAATTTTTTAGGATTTTTTTCTCTAAAAAATAGTAATAAAAAATACCAAATATCAAAATTATTGTTATATATTTTAAATATGGAATTTGTATACTAAAAGCTATACCTGTATTTTCACTATATTTCAAAAAAACTAAATCAGAAAAAATATTGATTTGGTTTTGTAAATATTTAAAAGCTATGATTTTTGTTAGTAGATCTAAACCTACTCAAAAAATTATTGTTATATAAAACATATTTAATTTATCAATTTTCATTTTATTATTTCGTTTCTTCAAATTTTTCATGAGCTAACTTCAAAATTATTATTGTTAGCTTCAAGGTAATTTTGCGTCCAACCTTTCCAGCTACCATCGTTTTTAGTTAATTCTATCAAAACTTCAAGTTCATTTCAAATATTATCATCTATAAATTTATCTCTAATAGAGTCAGAAAGGGATAATATTTCAAACATTCTATCATTTTTTATTTTATCTCAAACTTGATTTTTATAAAATCAAGCAGGGACATTTTCTCAAAATTTATGAGCAGAGAAAGGAAATGCATGAACTTTTGTTATATTACAGTCTTTTATTAAATCAAGACTCTCTTTGAAATTACTTTTAGTTTCTCAAGGAAATCAAACAATAATATCTGCTCAAATTCATATTTGTACTCAATCTTGTCTTTTTATTTTTCTTAAATTTAAAAGTAGTTTTTTTATGTAAGCTCAGTCGTAGTGTCTTTTCATATTTTTTAAAACAGAACTAGAACCTGACTGAACTGAAAAATGAAAGTGGGGATAAATCCTTTTATTTTCAAATATTTTTAAACATTTATCATCTATAAATTCAGGTCACATAGAGCTTATTCTAAGTCTAGGAATTTTTGTGTTTTCTAATAAATATTCTAACAACTCAGAAAATTTAGAAATACTTGTATTGTTTGTAGAATCAAGCCCCCAAGCTGAAAGATTTACTCATGTTAAAACTACTTCTTTTCAACCATTTTTTTCAAAATCACTTATCTCTGAAGCAATATCCTCTTTACTCCTAAAATAATGTCTTCCTCGCTTTTGAACAGTTAAACAAAATGTACAAAAACTATCACATCATCACTGTATAAGTACAAATTTTTTAGTATAAATTTCAGTGTTTTTGATTTTTTTTGATATTTGGGACAAATCTAGTTTTTTTACTTCCATTTTTCATTCTAATTTCTTATTTTCTGGATCTTCTCACAATACTTCTATAGATTTTTTGTATTGTTTTAATTCAGGGTACAATTCAAAAAAATCATCTTGGGCTTTACCTTCTTTGAAAGCTCAACATCAACTTATGTAAACTTTTTCTCTAGGATTTAATTCTTGTTTTTTAAATATGTCTTTAACAAATTTTATCCATTTTCTTTTGGCTTGGTCTGTCACAACACAAGACGCAATAAAAATACCCTGTTTGTTTTTTAGATAAACTGAGTTTAACCATTTATCAGTGTAATATTTATTCACTTTACATCAAAATACTTTGTAGTGCATTTAATTTTTTAATTAAATTATACTTCTCAAAAAGACTTTTTCATGTTCAGGTTTAAATCTTATAATTCAAGACTCTTCAAAATTAGTGTTTTCATGAAATTTTATAGAATTATCATTGCCTACACGAACCGTTGATAAAATACTATCACATCATCTTTGTTTTCATAATTCATTTATATATTCCAAAATTTTTGTTGCTATTCATTTTCTTCTTTGTGATTTTTTAATTCTCAAAAATTGAACCATTATAGTATCATCCCGAATTTGGATATATGAAAAAGATCAAGCAATCTCTTTATCACAAAAAACTAAGTAGTATGATTTGGAATTAATTAAATTTTGAAAACTAGATTTGTTTGGAGGTCAGTCATCTCAACCCTTTGAATGACTAATTATCTCCTCAAAATCTTGTTTATTGGCTAATTTAAAGTTGATTTTCATAAAAAATAATTATATATTGTATGAAATACAAATACTAAAAATGACTCTATTCAAACTAGTATAATATAAAATATACTAAAATATGATATAGTTTTTAGTAAATAGAATGATAATATAAAAACGACTCAAGTCAAACACAAAGCTAAAGACTAAGCAATTTTTTTTTATAACACTAAAATATGATTGTTTATTTAACTATTTAATAGTCATTTTATTTGGTATAAGGCTTTTTAATTTTCAGTTTTTAAATTTAGTCAAACCAAGTTCTAAGCCATCATATATTATTTGATAATAAAAACTCTCATAACCTTTTTTTATAGGATTAAAATTTATTTCAAATCATCTTAGTAATTTGGATAGATTATCTTTATCTATTTTTACTATACTTTTATCAAATTTGGCGAAAGTTCCTGCGTAAAAGTTTGGAAAAAAAACTCAAGATTTTATTTCTCAAATATTTACTCAAATTTTATAAAAAAATATTTTATCCCAAACTTCATTAATGCTTTTTTTAATTAAGTGAATTTCTCATTTATAGATATATAAATAATAGGAAGATAAATCAAAATTAAAATTTTTGATAAAAAACTCTTTTATCATTTTTGTATCAGTTTTACTTAATTTTTCTATGTTTTGTCTCAAAAGTTTTATATCTTTTTTCTTTTCTAAAGCTCTTATTTTTCTTATTTTAGCAACAAAAAATCCTCAACTAAGATCAATATGTGGCCAGGATCTTTTAAGTAATTTAATTTCTACTTGCTTTGAATACTTTTTATTTATTTTTTCCAAAACTCATTCGTTTTCAATTTTATTTAGGGTACAGGTAGAATAAACTATTTCTCATCATGTTTTTAAGGATTTTAGGGCTGATTCTAAAAGTCAAAATTGCAATTTTGCAATTGTTTTTATGTTTTTTATATTCCAATATTTTAGAGCATCTTCTGTTTTAAATGCTGTTCATTCTCAAGAACAAGGTGCATCTAATAATATTTTATCAAATGTTTCAGCTATATTTTTAAAAAATCTTCAATCATAATTTGTAGCTACTACTCATAAACTGCTCATTCTATCTAAATTTGAAAAAAATCATTTTAGTCTAGATTTATCAAGCTCATTTGCTACTATCAAGCTATTTGGATAATATTCTCAAAGTTGTGTAGTTTTTCAACCTGGGCTTGCACTCATATCTAAAATTAGGTAGGGGTTTTTATCTATTTGGTCATTACTCATAAAAAAGGGGCTTGAGCTAGCAGCAACTTCTTGCACATAAAAATATCCTGCTATGTGTTCTGCTGTATTTCAAAGTGCTATTTGATTTGAGTCAATTCTATCTATATAAAAAGTATTTTTTCAAAGGCTGGTAGGGGTTAGAGTCCAATTATTTTTCTTAGCTCTTAGCTTGAAATCAATTATTGAAATTTTATTTGTGTTTATTCTTATTGATTTTTTTAGGGGTTTGTTTAAAGAATTTTCAAATTTTTCTACTTCTATATCATCAAAATCAAATTCTCTTTTTATGTATTCTATAAAGTCTTTTTTCAAAGTAGGGTTAGTTTTAGAATATAAAAGTTATTCCATAATAATAATATGAAAAAAAATAATTTTGCAATAATTTAATTTTTATAGACTTTTTTAATTAAAAATTGATTATTTTATAGATTTAGAATTAACTAATTCTTTGAAAACTCTTGTAGTTTGTTTATTTTGAGTAAAAACTTTTAATTGTTTTTCTTGTGATCCTTTAACTCATTTTTCAATCAATTTTTTTTATTTCAAAAAAACTAATAATAAAGTTAGCCATTTTTTATGTCATTCTATGTTATTTTCAAATTTTGGCATAATTATTATTTTAAATATTTTTTCTTTATTATTTTTATGATAATAATTTTATAAATTCTGGTATATAAATAAGCTTATTTCTTCAAATTTTTATTGTTTTTATAATATTATTTGTTTCTAATTTTTTAATATTTCTTGTAGCTGTAATTTCTGCAATTCACATACTTTTTTGAAATAGTTTTATTGATGTAAAAGGATTTGAAAAAAATATTTGTGCAATCTTATGATAATCCATATTTATTTTTTCAATATCTTCTTCTATTTTTTTCATTAATTCTTGAATTTTTAATATTTTCTTAGAGGTTAAATCAGCTTGCTTTATTATTCATTCTAAAATAAATATTATGAAATTTGTATAATCTGAATTTTCATGAGTTTTTCATAAAAGTTCATAATATTTATTCCTATTGTCATTAATATATTCACTTAAAAATAAAATAGGGAAATTTAGTTTTTTTGAAAGAATTAAATATAATATATTTAATATTCTTCATGTTCTTCAATTTCAATCATAAAATGGATGTATACTCTCAAATTGGTAATGAATTATAGGCATTTTGATTAATAACTCTATATCATCATCAAAATTATTCATAAATTTTTCTAAGTTTAGCAATAATTTATCAATATTATCTTTTCATTCTGGAGGGGTATAAATAGCAATTCATTTTCAATCGGCTATAATTGTTCAAGGCAAAGTTCTTATTCAAGGTTTATTTGGTTCTATAATTTTTTGAATTTCTAAAAAATCATTATATCACAATCATCACCTATTTTTTAATTTTTCATATCAATAAAGTATAGCATCATGATAATGTAAAACTTCCTTTTCTGCTCATTTACTTTTTTCAATTCAGATTGCTTTTGATTGTAAAACTTTTTTGGTAGTTGTATGAATATTTTCGATTTCAGATGAATCAACAGATTCTTTTATAAGCATTGGTGAAATTAAAATTTCTTTATTTGGCATCAAATACATAAGACCATTTAATTTTTCTAATTTTCAAGTTGCTTTAATAGCTAATTTTAAAATTTCTATTTGATCATAATTAAAACTTCAAGGTAAGATTTTCAAATTATTATTTGGCTTATTTTTCTTAAACATAATTATAAAATTTAGTAAATAAACTATATCTTCATAATATATACTATAAAAATTTAAAATCAAACAAAAAACCATCACTTTAAAATAAAAATGATGGGTATACAAAATATATCCGTCATGTATGATGGGTATACAAAATATATCCGTCATCTAAAGATTAAAACTTTTTATCTACATATTTTATAAATTTTTTTAAATACTTTTTTATATCTGCTTCAATTCATAATCTTGTTTTGTATATTTATAAACTTTAAAGTCAAGTAATTAATTTTTCTTAACTAATATTCTTTCAATTTAATAAATTAATACTATAATAACAAAAACTTATCTAAAAACAAATAAACAATGCAAGAATTAAACTTACAAGATGTTTTAAAAAATACAAATGATTTAAACCAAGAAAAAAAAGTTTGATATGTAGCTATAATAGGTAGACCAAATGCTTGAAAATCCACTTTTATAAACTCTTTATTATGAGAAAAAGTAAGTATAACATCAAAAATTCCTCAAACCACTAGAAAAAGAGTTTTAGCAATTTACAATGATAAAAGTTCTCAAATAATATTTCTTGATACTCCTTGAATTCACAAATCAAACAAAAAGTTTAATGAAAAAATAAACGAAGTAGCAATTAAATCTCTTGAAGAATCTGATTTAATTTTGTATTTTATAGATTCTTCTCGCGAGTGAGGAGAAGAAGAAAAATATATAAAAGAACTAATAAAAGAAATAAAAATTCCTATTTTGAAAGTTTACACAAAAAGTGATTTAACTTCAAAAATAACTTTCCCAGAGAGAGATGATTTAATAAAAATCAGTTCAATAAATCAAAATTGATTCAAAGATTTATTATCTAAAATACAACAAAATTTACCAAACGGACCTTTATTGTTTCCAGATGATATGTACACAAAACAAGATATATTTTTTAGAATCTCAGAAATAATAAGAGAAAAAGTATTTTTAAACACAAAAGAAGAATTACCTCATAGTATTTATGTTTGAGTGGAAGAAATAGTTGAAGAAAAAACCAAATCTCAAAAAGATTTACTAAAAATAGTAGCATATATTTATACTGATTCTAGTTCTCAAAAATACATAGTTGTTTGAAAATGATGAGTTTTAATTAACAAAATTTGAAAGCAAGCAAGAATTGATTTAGAGAAAATTTTTGATAAAAAAGTATTTCTAGCTCTCAGAGTTAAGGTCATGAAAAATTGGAGAAAAAATGAAAATTTAGTTAAAAATATATTAAATTAAACCACTATAAAATGATAGAAAAATGAATTTACAAACATTATAAATGAAGTCTTTACAAAGTTTTATGATTAGCCATGCACAGCGAAACTGAAGAAAAACTAGTAATATACAAAGCACTATATGAAATTCCTAAACTAGAAAAGGAGTTTTGAAAAGAGCCTCTTTTTGTTAGACCTTATGAAATGTTTAGTGAGTATGTAGAGTTTAATGGAAAAAAGATTAAAAGATTTGAGCTCATTGGCAAAAAATAAAATTAATATAAAATAGACTTTTTTAAAACCAAACTCTAAATTCACTTCCTTGATTTTCTTTACTTTCAACACCAATCTTCCACTTATAAACATCTGCTATTTTTTTAACCAAAGATAATCATATTCAAAACCCCTCTGAGTTTCTTGATATATCAGATTTGTAAAATCTATCAAAAATCTTATCTAAATCTTTTTTTGCTATTCAAACTCAGCTATCTTTTATAATAAGTTGTCAATTTTTATAGTAAATATTTATAGTTCATTTATAGATATTATATTTAATAGCATTTCAAATAAGATTTGAAAGAAATATATATAAGTAACCTTTATTTGAATAAATAAATAAATCATTTTTTATTTCTAAACTAATTTTTAATTTTTTATCTTTTATTTTAGAAGAAAACTCTTTCAATATTTCTTCTAAAATATTTTTTAAATCATTTTTATCTATTTTTTTAAAACTTCAAATATCACTTAAATTTACTAAACAGTCAATCAAAGAATTTAGTTTTTTCAACTCAGATCTCATCTCTTTATTCATAAATTTATCAAATTTTTTCATGTCCTCTAAAAGTTGAAGGTTTGAGTCTATAACTGAAATAGGAGTTTTAAGTTCATGCCCGGCATTATGAATAAAATTTTTCATATCATCTATATTTTGCTCTACAGGAACAAAAGTTTTATCTACAAATCTCCTAGAAACAAAGTATATAAGCAAAGTAAAAAATAAACTTACAATTAAAAACATAAAAACATCCTCAAAATAATCTTCTAAATCATATTTAAGTTTTTTAAAAATTATAAGTTTTTCTCCTTTTTTTAGTCTAAATTTTTTTATCAAAAAACCTTTTTCATAAGTTGTTTTAAAATATTTGTTTTTTTCTAAAATTTCTTTGAAATATTTTATTTTAATATCATCTTTTATAAATTTAGAAATAAACAAATTATTTTTATCAAGATGTATATGATTAATACTCAAATCTTGCACGCTATCATCTAAGTGTTTTTTTGCAAAAAAATTTTTCTCAAACCTATTTCACATAGATTTAAGTTTAATTAGTTTTCATGAATTTATAAGTCTCTCAAAAGAAACGAAATTACTCTTTTGTTTTTTGAATCCATTAAAATATTTAACAGACAAAAAAGAAACTCCCAAAATAAGAATAACAATAAAGACTATTATAGAAAATATAATAGAAAGCTTAGTTTTGGTTTTTTTTATATCATTTATCATAAATACTATTTAATCATAAATCAATAAGCTTTTTTAGTTTCAATCAAATCCTTAGAAAGTTTTTTCCTTAAATATCAGATATAAACATCTATAACCTTAGAAAACATAAAATCTCATTCAAATTCTCCCCAAACATTTTCATATATTTCTTGTCTAGAAAGAGCTTTTCCTTTATTTTGGGCTAAGTATTTGAGTAAATTATATTCTAGTTTTGAAAGCTTTATAACTTTATCATCTTTCGAAACCTCATATTTTTCTAGGTTTATTTCAAAGTCTTGTGAAAGCTTTATAATACCAGTAGATTTATTTTTCATTTTCCTTCTTGTAAGCGCATTAAGTCTAGCCAAAAGTTCACTATATTCAAAAGGTTTCACCAAATAATCATCCGCTCAAGAATCAAGCCCTTTTACTATATCATCTCAAGTAGCCATAGAAGTAAGCATAATAATAGAAACTTCTTTTCATTTCTCTCTCAAATTTTTACAAATATCTATTCAGTTAACTTTTGGAAGATTTATATCAAGAATTATAACATCATAATAATTTAGGCTTGCTTTATACAATCAATCTTTTCAATCCATACTTAGATCAGCAGAAATATCTCTTGCAGATAAATATCTAACAAGATTTCTTCAAAGTATCATATTATCTTCAATTACAAGTACTTTCATATTAAAAAACTCTTTGTATAAAATTTAGCTTCAAAATAGTTAAAATATATTTTTAAACTAATCTTACAATGAATAAAAATATTTAAAAATAATTTTTAAAATAATTTTTCGTATAAATTAGCTAGTTAGTATATTAAAATTATTTTTAATATATTTTTATTATTGTATGCTTTTTATTGTATAAATAAAGATTAAGAATTTGTTAAGAAAAAAATGAGAAGCTTTATAGTAAATTTGTAATTGTCTACATAAATGTTAGCTGTTTGGAAAGAATTACCTCTCAATCAACAATAATTTCAACATTCAAGTTCAAAACTATTCTTCATCAATTAGCTTCAATAATTTTAAGGTCATAATTTTTTCAATTGATTTTATCTTCAAATTTTGGATCTATGTATTTAGTTTTAACTCTAGTAAACATTCACCTCAAATGACTAAAATCTTTAAGTTTCGGAAATGTTTCCATTAAATTTTGAATAGTGCTAGATTCAGCATTAATAAAAAAATTATTTGCAAGTTTAACTCAAATAGCTTCTACTATACTCGCCTGACTATGAATTTTTAATCAAAAAGGTTCTGGGGGAAGACTAGGTGAAGAAAAAGTATAAAACCAGGCTCTTCAGTGAGGTACTAAATTTTCTTCATAAGATTTTCTTTCACCATCTAACATAATTCACGCTTTTTCAAGTTTTGGTCTATCTATAAACTCCTGAGAAATTTTAATATCAGCAAAAATTTCGCTTGGATTATTACTATTAAAGATTTTTATATTATTTCAATCTTTTTTTATAATAAACTCATCTCAAGTATACATACTAGAAACAGGTTTCGTCTCAGAAATAAATTCTTTATCACTATTAACTAAAGCTAAATCGTATAACAAAGATTTAAACATAAAAAGTGGAACTACACCAAAGTGTCATCATTTTTCATTACTTCACAATATTTGAAAGTTTTCTAAAGTATTATTAAATCTACATTTATATGTATTATCATCAATAGAATCAAAAACAAACAATCATGAAACATTTTTTTGAGGCAGATCACAATAAAAAGTTTTATTAATAAGTTGTGCAAAATCCATATCATGATCTTGTTTAGAATATCAAGAAAATATTGTTTTCCAATCCATAAGAAATCTATCTCAATCTAGATCTAAAATATTTTCTTTGTTATCATTAAGATATTTCATAGCCAAAGTTAGATATATATCTGAAATAGTTCATGAGATATATGAAAATTTAGCAAAATTGACTTCACTTGAAAGCTTGTTGAGAACAGGATTTAGTTTTGAGTTTTCTCAAAGTTCTTTCATACTTTTTTGCCAAGATTTTAACTCTCAACTTAAAGGATAAACAAAAAGAAATTCCATGATTTTATCATAATCATCTCATAAAAAATTTTTTAAATAATCTTTATAAATTAAAACATTTTCATCAGCACTATTTTCAATAAACTCGATAAATTGTCATACAACTCAAAGAAATGTAAATCCTAGAACTTTTGAACTTGGAGAATCAAAAATTTCTAAATCAATTATTTTTGATTTTTCAGAGTCACTTTCAATTAAAGATTGTTCCATGTTATGTTTAATATTTCTAACAGGATAAAAAGCATGTGAGCCTTTTGGGTTAGTTTCACTTGCTCATCCATGAAAAGAAATCAAAAATGAATATATTTTATTTTTTATGTCAACTATCTCATTTTTTATTTTATCATTTTTAACTGTTGCTTCAGCTCAAATCTGTTTTCTTAAAGCTTCAACAAGAAGAGCTGGATAATCATGTGATATTCATCTCATAGACATAGCATGCATAGTTAAAAAAACTTTTTTATTTCAATTTCAAAGAAAAGAAACTATATCAGAAACTCATTTTGTTATAGTTTCTTGTGATTTCAAATTTAAACCTCAATCAATTAAATAATTTCAGTTTGTTATATTTTTCGTAGATGTAGCAATATTTCCTTTTTTTACTTGTTTTCTTCATGACATAGAAGAAGCAGCAACAATAACATTTTTTGCAGTCATTTTTGTATCCATTAATTATAATAACTAAAATATAATGATGAGTTGGCAAAAGTCAATTTGTTATTATAAAAATAACAAATACACTGTGAGATAAAAAATAGTTTCAGCATAACTTTTGACATAAAGATAAATCACAATAAAATAAATACGAAATATATTTTTAATAATAAAACAAAAAAATGAAACATATATACATAATGATCATACTTTTATTATTATCTTCTTGTACAGATAAATGAGAAGAAATGAAAACAAAAAAAGAAAAAAGATCTCAAAAAGTCATCAATCAAATAAGCAAACAAGAAGAAATAGAAAGTAAAAATAATGATAAAAAACTAGAAAAAGAAATAAAAAATTTAGAACAACAAGAGCAAAAAGCTGCAAATCAAATAAAAAATGAACTTAAAAAACTTGATATAAATCAAGAAAATAAAAGTAAAACAGTAAAAATAGATGCCCCTTACAAAAATCCAAAACTTGAAGTTGATATGAAAATAGAATATAGTTTAGATTCTCAAAACAAAATAGAAAAAATAAATATTTCAGCTACTAATGACAATTTAGTATGAGTTAACAAGCAAGCACAAGCTCTTATATGAAAAACAATTGAGGAAGCTAAACAAGCTTATTTTGCTGGTAGCTCTTTAACTAGTGAAGCGTTTAGAAATGCTATTAAATAGTTATGATATATTGTAAAGAATTATTTTGATCAAAACTTATTATTGATATAAAGGATAAAGTAATAAACGATAAAATAATAGATTTTTGTTTTGAAACAACAAAAAATTTTGAAAAAAAATATTCTAGGTTTATAAAGTGAAATTATTTATACAAATTGAATCAAAACAAAAAAGCTAGAGTTGATGAAGAATTTCTATCAATTTTGAGATTATCAAAAAAAGTATCTAGCCTAACAGATTGATATTTTGATATAACTATACTTCCTCTACTAGAAAATATAGGATACTGAATTTATGATAAAAATTTAAAAACAGATATAGGTTATGAAAACATAGAAATAAAATCTAATATGGTATTTTTAAAAAATTGAGTGTCTATAGATTTATGAGCTGTTTGAAAATGATATATAGTTGACAAAATATACAATACTCTAGATTCTATTTTCAAAGAGTTTATGATAAATTTTTGAGGAGATATAAAGGTAAAGGGGAGGCAAAAAATATATTTAGAAGATCCTTTAAAGCAAAATAAATCTATATGAGAAATAAATATAAAAAATTTATCAATATCTTCAAGTAATCCATACAAAAGAAAAACTAATTTATGACATCATTTGATAAACCCAAAAAGCAAGAAATCTTGTAATGATAAAATTGCCATCTATTTAACTCATAAACTCTCAAGTTTTTCAGATATATTTTCAACTGCATTATTTGTAACTCCTCTTAAAAAATCTATAAGAATTTTAAATAGTATTGATTGATTAGAATGATTGATAATATCTAAAAATTGAGAGGTTTTTAAAACAAAATGATTTAATGTTAATTTAAACAAAAAATTATGATAAAAAAAGCAATACCAATAAATATATTTTCTTGGATAATAATAATAGTTTGAATAATTATTATTCCTATAAGTTTCAATTTCTGGGATAAGCAAATTCTTTGGGATATTTCTTGGTGGAGTGTTGTCTTTATAATGATTATTAGACCTTTATCAAACATATTTTCTAGATTTATTTTTCTAAAAAAAATGATTTTTTTTAGAAAGGCTTTTTGAATTTTATCAAGTAGTATAGTTATAACTTTTTTAGTATACAAGCATCTATCAGATCCTTGGCTTATCACACAATATTTTTCTTTAGCCAACTGGAGTTTATATAATCCTATATTTTCAAGGATAAGTGAAATAACATGATTGATTCTTTTAGTTACATCAAATACATATTCTCAAGTAAAACTCTGAAAATGGTGGAAAAAAATTCAGCGTTTAAGTTATTTATATTTTTTCTCAGGGACAATGATAGTTGCAATTTGGGAACCACTTAAAGCATATACTACTATTTGAGTAGTATTATTGTTGTGGATACTGGCTAAATTGAAAATAAAGATTTTAAAATAACTTCCATATTTTAAAAAATGACTCGCTTCGCTCGTAAGAGAACAAAGAGACGAATATTATCGACTAACGTCGGCTCATCCTCTGTATAAATATTGCTAACAAATCGTTTTTCAAACTCTTTGAGCAATAATTAATCCTTTATACACCTAACCGAGAAACCGTTAGCCTTACTCCGGTAATTGCGGTCCACGCTAGAGCGACTCCGGTGGAAGTACCTACCACGAGCGCCAGAACCATTAAGACTGGAACTCCACAAGAACGTAATGTTACCACGAGAGTAGAATGCAGAACCATCACCACTACGGCTACCAGATAAAGGTAGCTTTAATTCTTTTACTATGTTAGTTTTACTTGATTTAGTAGTATGATTCTTCCATCATAAACCATCACATTGATATCAGTCTCATGTCCTACAGGTTGTTCAGGCTAGGTAGTTTTCTAAGGTAGTCCATTCTTGATCTGATGGCAAGTGATATCAATTCTTACACGCTGTATTTTTTGCATTTTCCCAGGTATATAGTTTTCACCATATATTAGCTGGAGCTTTATCTCAGTTTGAGTTTGTTCCAGTAAACCAAGTATTAGACTTTGTCGTACTTCTCATTTGTGTTGATCATATCGCACAGTCATTGGTATTATTTGTTCATTGATGATTCTTGTAGCATCAATAACTAGAATGTATAGTTCAATTTGTTCAGTTATCTTTTTTTCACCACTCTATACCATTTCATAGCGTTGAATTACATCATGCCCATGTTTGGGTTCATAGTTTTATGTCAGCTATATCACAGTTTGGGTCTACACTCCTCCAATCATTTATGTTTGTATTTGTGGTATTGTTTCAATCTAGATTCTTATACACTATCGTATTTCAACTAGCACTATATCATCTTCATCAACTCTTTGCTACTTGGCTTAATTTCTTGAATGTTGTTCAATTTCAAGTTATTACTTCTTTGCTCTTTAAATACGATTTGTAAGTCTTTGTATTTCATACATCACTTATATCTAGTGAACCTGATTCTGTCTCTTGGATTGGTTCATTCTTATCTGTTGTT
>CAWUJK010000015.1:0-27975 GCA_963922865.1 uncultured bacterium
GTAGAATAGTGAATCATAGCTATGAGTTATTGGGTCGGGTATCCATCTTTTTATTCTTGTTTGATTGTATCAAAATTCACTATACCATGATCAGGCTATTCAGGGAATGAAGATTGTTGGGATGTCTGTTGGTTTTATATCTACACATTTATTATTTATTCATAATTGAAATACTGACTTTTCAATTTCACTTAGTTCTGCGAATAAGTTTTGTGGTAATATTAAGTATGTTAATAAGATTAGTGATAGTAGTTTTTTCATTTCTCCTTTTTTATGTGTTAAATTTTTTTTAATTTTTATTGCCAAAATATATCAAATATTTTTTGATTAATTCACTGTATGTTTTGTATTTTTTCTTTTAGATTTTCCTTTCTATATACACTTTGTAAAAAATCTAGTACTACTCTATCTTTTGTTAGTCTTTCTATTTTCTTTAAAAACTCTATATCTTCTCTAAATCGCATTATTGTATATATATATCCCTATTTTTATATTTTCTTAAAATTTTTAATAAACTATTATCTTTTAATACATAAAAATTATTAGCATATAAGTTCTTAATATTGTTTATATTAGCATATTTAAAAATTTTTATATTATAATCTAGATTTTTAAATTCTATGTATGTTTTATGTTTTATTTTACATAATTCCCAATTACTTTTATACAAGTTAGTCCTAAAATCACTATAACAATACTTTTCAATATTCTTAATATATTTATCAATACTAAAACTTAAATCCCAGTTTCTATTTTGTAGAAAGTTTGGTGTGTAATAATATGAAAGTGGTGAAAATATATAAAATATAACTATTGATAATATTCATGTAGATAGCATTAATCTTGCATTTTTTTGTTTTTGCTCTTCTTTTTTTATCTTTCTTCACTTTATTAATAAATAAACCCAAACTATAAAGAAAAATACAGATATATATCATGCACTTGTCCAATAATAATCTATAATTAAGTCTAAACATAAGTCTATGTAGAATCATCATCAACATCACCAGTGTACATTTAATCATATATTCCAAAGAATTAATATTAATACAAATCATATTAATATATATAATTTTGAAAGTCAGCTGTATTTTGTTTTTTTATCTTTTTTCATACTCCTTTTTAGATTATGAATTATTTTAGCATTTCGTAGTTAGAAAAAATTAACTTCTATTTTTCAATATACTCATCGATATTAAATCTTAACAATAATTATAGTTTTAGTAATTTTTTTTGCAAGAATAAAAAAGATATGAATAAATCATATCTCTCTAAACTTCAGTTACCATTGCTATAACCATAGGTTCTCTATCAAGTTTTTTAGATAAAAACATCTCAAGATCAGATCTTATAATTTTAAGTAAATCCTTCTCAGACATATCAGGAACATCTTTTATAGTATTTTCATATAATTCTTTTGATTTTTTTATGAGGTTTCTATGAGCATTTTTTACTTCATCTAAGTAAACAAGACCTCTAGTTTCAAGTTTTATATGTCAAATCAATGCTCTTGATTTCTTGTCTACTTTATAATTTACAACTAAAACTCCAGCTTCCATCATTTTTTCTCTTGCTTTTAAAACATGAGAACCAGCAATGCTCATGGCATATCAATCTATGATAATTTGTTGTATAGGAGCTTTTATTCTTGATTTGAATACATTTCAAGTTTTAGGTGCAAAGTCAACTATCTGTCCATTATCAATAAGCAATATATTATCTTGCTTAAATCATATAGAACAAGCTGTTTTCGCATGTACCGTTCTAAAATATAAGTCTCAGTAAACTGGTAAAAAGTATTTTGGCTTTACCAAATTTAAAAATATTTTTTGCTCTTCTTGAAAAGCGTGTCCTCATGTATGGTATTCTCAGTCATCTTTTGTAAGTACATTAGCTCAAAGTTTTATAAGTTTGTTTATTATAGATACTACACTTCTATCATTTCAAGGAACAACAGAAGAAGAAAAAACTATTGTATCTCAGGAAACTATTTCAATTGCATTATGAGTTCATTCAGCCATTCTTGAAAGAGCTGAAAATTGTTCTCATTGACTACCTGTTGTAATTATTATTTGGTCTTTGGGAACTATACCTTGTGTATTTTTAGGTGTCATTTTTTTTACTACTCATGGTTTCATTTTTAAATAACCTAACTTTTTAGCTATCTCAACATTTTCAACCATACTTCTACCTGATAAAAATATAGTTTTACCATATTTATCAGCACTATTTATAAGTTGTTGAACTCTTGATATCCAAGACGAAAATGCTGCTATTATAAGTCTTCACTTGCTATGATTTCTAACTATTTCATCTAATGCTTCTCATACATTTTTTTCACTCATCGAATGCCCTTTTCTAATAGAACCTGTAGAATCAGATAGAAAAAGAGTTATTCATCTAGAACCTATTTCTCAAATTCTTTCTAAATTAGCTGGAGCATCAATTTCTGGATTAAAATCTATTTTAAAATCTCAAGTATGTACAAATTTTGCTCATCATGGTGATTCCATATAAAATCATGCACAATCTGGAACTGAATGATTTACTTTGAAAAATTCAACACTAAATTTTCATATTTGATATTTTTTATCCAAACTTGCATCAACTTCTATTAAAATAGCTTTATCTAAAATTCAAGCTTCTTCCAACTGTTTTTTTATAAACCCTATAGTCAACTTTGTTCAATACAAAGGAGGAAATCACATAGCAGGATAAACATGTTTTAATGCTCAAATATGATCAAGATGAGCGTGAGTAATTATAAATCATTTTATGTTTTTTGTGTATTTGGTTAAAAAAGAAACATCTGGAATAGAATAATTAACTCAAGGTAAAGTATGATCTGTAAACTGAACTCAACAATCAATTAAAACTATATCTTCTTCATATTGTGCCATACTCATATTTTTTGAACCTGTTTCATCATTTCATCAAATAGGCAAATACCTAGTATATCATTCCCTTAGAGAAGGAAGATAAAATTTGGTATCAGGAAACTTTGAAATAAACTTTTCTCTATAGTTAATTTGTTTAGTATCTTTTGATTGTTTAGTACAATTGTTATTAGTTTTATCTTTATTAACTAGGCCTTGACTATTTTTAGAAATATCTTTTTTACTTTTTGATATATCGGAAAACATGTCATCTAGCTCATTATCTAGTTGGTTTAAAATATCTGTCATTTTTTTTATAATGATTATTTATTAAAATAACAAATATTCAATTAAAATAAAATTAAATAAAAAGTCCTAAAATTTTTTAAAATAATTAAATATTTTTTCGCAATTAAAAAATTTTGTTTTAGTTTTAATTTTAAATATTTTTTGATATGAACGAAATTGAATATTTGTATAAAATGGAAAATACTTTTCTCAAAAACTCTAAAATCTGAAATGATAAAAAATTTTTAGAAGTTATTCTCTCACATGTAAAAATATTATATTATTTTTAAAATAAAAGCAAATTTAAAAATAATTATAATTTTATTTTATAAATTATTTATATAGTTTATCATATTTTCAACATCTATTGCAGTAACTTTTGTACAATTGATATGATTTCATCATGTTTTTTCTAAAAAGTATTTTATATGTGGGTTTGACCAATATTTTTTTTCTCTAATTTTATATGAACTTAAATTTGAAACATAAATCCCATAAGAAGATAATTTGTTTTTATGTTCAGTATCACTAAGTGTAGGTAACTCTAATATTTTTCATATTTTTTCTAAGTCACTATATTTTAATTCAAAATTTCATGGCATTCAAAGAGATTTTTTCATATAAATTTTAAACCTTTTTCTTGCAAGTTTTCAAATTTGTTTAGTTGTAAAAATAGCTTTAAAATATTTAATTCATCTAATTTTAAGAGAATAGGTACAGCTAATTCAATTATCAGATAAAAATTCAACTATAAATTTTTTAATTTCTGGTTCGCAATAATTAATATCTTTTACTACATTTTTTACTCAAGAAATTCTACAAAACCTCTCTACATGAATTTCTCTAAAGTCTTTAGCATATTTTATAGATAGTCTTTTTTCAATAAGTCAAGCAATAATTTTATCAGAAAAAAGTAATTTTCTCAAATCACGCAATTTAAATTTTTTTGCATCACAAAAATAATAGATTCAATTGCGTGATAAAAAATTTTTTGCATATTTTTCTAGATCAATTTCTTTATTTTTAATTCACAAATAATCATAAAATTTATCCATATCAGCTAAACTAAATTTTTCTATACTCAATTTGTTTCTTCTTATATAAAAAGAAAAGTATTTATTTTGCTTAACTTTTAAAATAAAATTTTTTCTATTAACATTTGGATATAAAGATAAATCTTTTTCCTTTAATAAAGATAATAATTCATTTTTTAAGCTTTTTTCTTCTAATTGTCTAAGTCAAAAAGATATACCTAAATTTATATATTCCTCTCAATAAATATGGTTGAGTGCTTTTTTAGAATTTTGTCTTAAAAAATATTTTATATCCAAATTATTGCAAAATAATTTTTGAAATTTTCGTGATCAAATATAGGCAAATTCATCTAAATTATCAATTCATTTTGATTCAAGTTGAGATAATATATTGTTTTTCAAACAATCAGTTAAAGGAGGGTAAAATCATAGGTCTTTTGCAAATTTTCTAATATGGATTTCTTTAATTTTTCATCAGTCTTTTTTTAATTGTTCTTTTCAAATACTATCAAAAAAGAAAATTTTTATACTCTCATGAATATTCAAAATAGACTTAAAATCACTAATTGTTATAAAATAAAAATCATAATATGATTCAAATCCATTTTCAAGAAAAAATAACTTTGGATAACTAGAAAACGAATCATTCAAAATACAATTAGTTAAATTTTTTTGTTGATTTCTTAAATCTAACAATCATCAAAGTTTAGTATGCTCTAACTTATCATCAATAATTTCAGTTTTATCTATTCCTCCTTTTTTATGAACTAGTTTAGACATAAATAGGAAAAGACATTATATAATAACCATATATTATCATTATAACATAATATAGATAAAAAGTCAAATAATTATTAATCTAAATTAAAAATAATTTCTTCAAGTTCATCTTTAGAATAACTACTAAAAGGTTTTAATTCTCAGGGTGTTAGATTCAATGATACATTTTTGTTATTTATTTCTCTAGATATATCTATGATATCTAAAAGAGACTTGGGAATAATAGATTTTTTTCTAGACTTCTCATCATAAATGTTTGATTTGTAATCTAAATTAACAGGTAAAATATTAAAACTAGTCTTAGTGTGCAATCTTTCAAGATTTCTATAAATATCTATATTACTTTCTTTTGTTCTACCATTGGTTCAAGATATCCAAATATTTTGTCATTTATCTAGTAGAAATGATAAATCTTGGTTATATCTATTATTATTTTCAATAGATACTTCTCTTTGTTTTTTCAAAATTCACATATTGAAAAGTATATCATTGGAGCTTTTTGAGTCAATTCTAGCTCAGCCATAATAAAGAATACAATAATACAAAAAATCCAAAACTTTATTTTTTGGCATAAGGTTATCTCATATTACAGATCTAATTATAGAATTGGTACTTTCTCAATATGATGATAATATTAAAAAAATAATTGGATCTAAAAATATATATTTATGGTTTGAAATAACTATGGTTTTTTCTAAATTCAAAAAAGGGTTTGAAGAAATATCAGTTTCATTTCAAGAAATATTTTGATTACAAATGAAAATTTCTGATATACGTTTTTTCATTATATCTAAATGAAAATTAAAAATATCTTGATTTATATCTTCAAGAAAATTTTGAGAACTATTTATATATCTATATGTTTGTGATTTTCCTTCTAAATTCATCAAATAAATATCTTACTAAAGTAGTATGTACTATATATACTAAAATACAAATGTCAAGTATATAATTCTTGGTTTTATATAATAGAATATATAACTCAACTCATAACTAATTCATCTGATAAGTATATAGCACAAATTTGACCATTAGCTATTGCTCTTTGTTTTTCTATAAATCTAACTTCATAGTGTTTGTTATGTTTGTAAATAATACATTCTTGGTCTATTTGTCTATATCTTATTTTACATTTAGCTTTTAAAGGAAAAACAAAATCTTTTCAAGATAAAAAATGAAAATTTTTTATAAATAGTCTATCACTATAAAGTTCTAAATCTCAAGAATTCCCTACTATTATCTCATTTTTTTCTAAATCTTTTTTTACAACAAATATAGGTTTTTTTTGTCAACCAATGTCAAGACCTTTTCTTTGTCATATTGTATAATAAAAGACTCCTTTGTGTTCTCCTAAAATTTTTCCTGAACTATCTTTTACTAAACCTTTTTTAGGTTTAATTTTTTTTTCCAAAAAACTAAACATGTCTACCTTACCAACAAAACATATTCATTGTGAGTCTTTTCTTTTAGCATTTGGAAGTCATATTTTCTGGGCTATTTCTCTAACTTCAATTTTTTTAAAATGTCATATAGGAAAAATAGCTTTAGATAATTGTTCTTGTTTTAGTCAAGACAAAAAATAAGATTGATCTTTATTTTCATCAACTCACTTTAATAAATGTGAGATTCATTTATCATCCTTTACTATCCTAGCATAATGTCACATCGAAATATTATCAAATCAAAGATCTAAAGCTTCTTGCAAAAATAGTTTAAATTTTATTTCACGATTACACATTATATCAGGGTTTGGTGTAATTCATCTTTTATATCAATCATACATATAATTTAAAACTTCTTTTTCATATTCTTTTCTATAATCAAAAGTAAAAAAAGCTATATTTAAAAATTTTGCTACTTTTTTTGCTTGTTCTATATCTTGTTTAGTGCTACACTTTTCTCATTTAGGAGCTAAATAATTAACCATAAAACCAGCTGTAACATCATAGCCTTGCTCTTTGAGAAGATATGCTGATACAGCTGAGTCTACCCCACCAGATAATCAAACCAATACTTTTTTCATCTAATTTTCAAATATAAAATACAAAATCAATAGTTAAAATATATGTATTTTTTCATAAAAGTATAGTTTTTAAAAAAATTTATAAGTCTATCTATATATCATAGATAACCTTTCTAGTAAAAAATATAATCTTATGTGCTATGCTTTTTTGTAAATATTATTTTTTTATTTTTTTGTTGCTTTTATAAGCCAAATATCAAATTCAAAATCATATAAGTGTAAATCAAAATTTTTTATACAATCAGTGTGACTCTCTCCTATTTTTTTTTGTTAGTAAAAATGTATAATCACTTTTATCTTCTTTTTCAGCTTTTTGTAAAACCTTTCACAAAAGAATTTTTCAAATGCCTTTTCATCTCGATTTTTTGTGAACTACTAAATCATCAATATATGATATTTTTTTTCAAAGTATTTTATCACTTGTAATGGATACTAATCAATTACTCTTATTTTTATTAGAAAAACTAAAATACATCTTCTTAAAAGGAAACATAAGAAACACAAATCATATTATTATTTTATAAATAGAGGGTGATTTTATTTTTGATATTAGTCTTTTTTCATTTCTTTTCAAATTTAGTTTAAAACCAGTCATTTTAAAAATAAAATTAAGTAAATAGTAGTTAGGTTTATTGTCAAATTTTTTCTATTTTTAATTCTTCTAAGTCATTTCAAAAATCAAGAAGAACATCTTTAAGAAAATAGTCTGATGAATTTGAATTGAATTTATTAACAACTGTTTTTATATTCTTATAAATTGAGTTAAATTCTAGATTATTAGAGTCTCTCTCTATTCTAGCCTCTAAAAGTGCAGAAATAATATCAGCATTTTTTACTAAAGCTCAACAATATCAAGAAAAAGGATCTAGTGTATAGTTTTCTATTTTATTCTTATAGCTTTCATCTACATAGACAAAAAAATAATCATTCATCATTTTTTCCTCTACTTTTTCCAAAGTATTTCTAAATCATAGCACAGAGTTTTTTATAGGAGTTATAATATCTCAAGTAATAGCTTCTGGTATATCATGATATATAGATTTTATCATTACATCAAAAACATCGTATTTTTTTGAATTACTACTAGATTTAGTCTTTTTGTTTTCTAA
Organism: uncultured bacterium; assembly: GCA_963922865.1. GTDB lineage: Bacteria > Patescibacteriota > Gracilibacteria > BD1-5 > UBA6164 > CAWUJK01. Next base: position 8,111 of record CAWUJK010000015.1, read on the forward strand.
ATTTGATAAAACATAAGAAATAAAAGTAACAATCACAAGATGACTCATAACTGAAATAGGGTACTTTCTTTGTCTTCATGACCATCTCATAGCATGGGATAGCCTTCTTATATGACTTAAATAATTTTTATAATTATCATTTTTTAAAAGTTCTTTCAAAGAAAATAGTTTATCTTTATTTTCTTCTAAATAAGAGTTTATTTCATCAAGAGCAACATCATAAGCATAAAGAAAAACTCTAGCATTTATAACACATTCTTGATGTCATGCAAATTTTTTAGCTCAAGATACGATTCTATTTTCTAAACTATCTTTTTTATTTGAAAATATTTTTTTTATATCTTTTTTTAGAAATTCTCATCAATTCATTGAAAGAAAATAATCTAATACTTTATTTTCCAAATCATCCATTATTTTAGGATTTGTTTTAAGTATATAGTCCCTAGTTCAAGAATTTATATCAGATAAAACAAGTGATTTAAGTAAATCAAATATTATTTTTTTTACTATATATTGCTTATCAACCGTTTTTCAATTTTTTTCTTCTAGATGTGATAAAAAAAGAGCTATATGTATTACAAATCCAGCATTATCTAGTGGTGTTATATCTTCAACACGAGGAAAATTATTCCATCTTTTTATAGATAATCCTTTTGAAAAAAGTAATTTTAGTAATATTCAAATCATTTATTTATTGAATTAATTATCTTTAAAAATTATGACAATACACTATGTATTTTTGTATAAAAATCAATTAAAAAACTTAAAAAATAATTGATTTTTAGCAATTTTTTGCCTATTTTAAAAATTTATTTATGAAACAGTATATGTTTTTTTGTTTTAAAGTGAAAAATGTGTTAAAATAAAATAGTGTTAAACTTAAAGTAAAGTTAAAAAAATTATGGAAGATAGGAATAAAATACAAAAAAGAATTATTCAAATAATTTCTTATATAGATTCTGATGAGGTGTTAAAACCTATAATTAAAAATTTAAAATTATTTTCAACTGAGGATCTTTATAAATTATTAGAGTTTTTAGAAACTTGAAATTACAAACCAATTTACATTTTACTGGATGAAAAAATTAAACAATACTTGTGAATAATAAAAGAGATAAAACAAATTAAAATATGAGAAAAAATAAAAAAATTTAAAAATATAGAAAGAAAAGAAAAGATAAAAGAAAATATAAGTATAGAAGGTATGTTAGTATTTTAAAAAATAAAAAAACAAAAATGGTTTTTGAAATTAGTAAACAACAAAAAGAAAATCTTCAGCTGGAAGACTTAAAAAAATTAATAGAAAAACTTGAAGATTCTAGTGCTGATTTAGAAGATTTTAAAAAATTAGATAGAACCAACTCAAAGTTGAGTGAAACCGAAAAGAAGCTTTTTGAAGAACTAGATGATAAAGAATGACTTATTAATTTTTTAAAATGATTAGTAGAAATACTAGAAAATAATCTCCTAAAGCTTGAGCAAAAAAACATAGAAGATATGTCTATTGCTGAAGCTAGAACAGTTTTGGATATGATAATAGCAAGATATAAAAAAAATAATTTTGATGGGTTTTCAATGTGGGATAGCTTAGAAGATAGCGCTAAAGAAATAAATAATAAAGATGAGGCTCGTATGTTCCAAAGAGCTTTAATAGATAAAATATGAGGAGAAGATACTTTTTATAAATGATTTACAGATGAAGAATTAGTTAGTTTCAATGCAAAAAAATGATATTATTTACAAAACATAAATGATCTTGAAAAAAAATTAAAACCCTGAGTAGAAATTCAAAATCTTGAAGGTATTCATGCTTATATACTTAAAATAAGTGATTGACAAAATGACAAAGAGGCTACTAATACTATACAAAAAAAATTAGTTGATACAATATGAAGAAAAGAATTAGAAAAAATAAATGACATTTCTTTAGATAGTAATAATAATAAACAAGCTTTGAAAAAGCTAAGATACTTATGATTTTTAGAGAATAAAAATACCCCAAGTAAATCTAGTTCTCTAGAAGAACTGATGGCACAAAAAATAGATGTTTCTGATGATCCTATAGAAATAAAGAAAATAAAGTTTAAAGATGTATCTGAAATGTCACTTTCTCAAGCAAAAACTATGCTTGAATATACAAATGAGATAAGATCTGAGGAAAGAATTATAGACTTAAGTTCCATACTAGATACGGCGGGTGATTTTATAGATGAGATAACAACTACGGATAACTTAAATTTTGAACAAAAGAAATACACAAACATATATCAACAAGAACTTATAGACAAAATATATTGAGAATGAACTTTTTCTGAATGATTCTCATGAGACTCAATAGTATGTTTTGACTCTAATAAGTGAAACTACTTAAAAAAAGTAAGTATTTTTGAGCAAGAATTAAAAAATAAATCCATTTTGAATAGAAAAGATTTGGCTACCTATACTTTAAGTATAATCAAAAAAAACGAAAACAAAGATGAGATAAGAAAAAATATTCAAGAAAAGGTAATCGATAAAATTTGATTAGAAAAAACACAAGAATTTTTGAGTATTTGATCAGATGATATTCACGCAAAAAAGGTATTAGAAGAACTTGTTTCTCTTTGAATAATAGAAGAATGAAAATGAATAATAGAAGATTTATGGGATTGGTTAAAACAGTTAATGTGAGTAGTAGATACACAAACAAAAATAATGCAAGAAGAAGTAGAAAAAACAAATTGATTTAATATAAATACTATTTATTCAAGTATAAATGTTATTAATGATGAAATATGAGCTACTGAAGATGATGGAGCAAGACAGGAAGCTAATAAATTAAAAAATAAAAAGCTATCTTTCATAAAAGGAAAAATAAAAAGCTGATGACAAGAAAGTGAAAACTTAGCAAATTGAAAAATAAGTCCAAATGCTCCTAAAGAAGTAAAAAAATTACAAGAAGAAGCAAAATTACAAGAATTTTGAAGAGAGTTTGAAGAAAAAATTCCACTAGAACAAGTAACAGCTACTCTAGATATTTTTAGTAATTTACCATTGTCAGAAGGGCTAAGCTCTGAACAATCCCAAAAATTATACGAAGAGATATCTGCTGCTATAATAAATAATACTAGTGAAATAGATACATTTCAGCACCTAAGAGAAATATTAAAATGAAAAGATGAAATAAGTTGAATATGATTAACAATTAGATATATTTATAACAATCAAATAGAAAAGATAGCAAAACAAAAGCACAATATAGTAAAAGAAGTAAATAAAATAAACCAAAAGAAAGTAAAAGGAGAAGAAATTACATCAGAAGAACAAAAACTACTATCACAATCCTCTGATTTAATAAGTACTTTAACAAAAAAAGAAAATGCTTTAGAGAAAAGCTCATATATAATGCAGGAACCCATGATATTTGCTACAATTAACAGTGAAATTCCTATTGATGATTGTGAAAAACAAATAAATGAAGCAAAGCAAAGTAATATCTATGCCAAAATTATAAAAGAAAATGCAAAAAATTCTTGATTAGTACAAGGATTTATTCAAGCTCAAAAAATTTTTGATAACCTAAACTCAACTCAAGAAGAAATAGAAAATGCCTCTAAAATAGTAAATGATTTTGAGGAAAAAACACAGGAAAGTGCTAAGAAAGCAGTAGTAAATAATAACATGAGTTTTGTGGCATTATCAAATAAATCTAAATGAGAATTAAAAGAAAAAACAAAAAAAGTTATTAAAAGTAAAACAAGTAAAATAGCATATCAACTTAAAAAAGATAGGCAATTATTAAATGATGAAAAAATACAGGAAAGTCTTGCTGCAACTATAGTTTCAAATTGAGGTATGAAAAATACCGACCCAGCTTTAACTAAAATAATAGAAAACTCAACACAATTTAATAAAATAAAACAAAAAATTGAAAAACAAAAAGAAATTGAAAGAAAAATCAAGAAAATAAAACAAAAATACCAAAAAGAAAACACAAACCAATATGATAATAAAAAACCAGAAGAACAAAATACAGAAATTGAAAACAAAAATTATAGTTACAATTCTAAATCCTGAGAAATTATTATAAACTCTAATTTAGGTGAAGAAAAAATAATAGAAGTAAAGGATAGTGAAAAAAAAGCATTAAAAAACCCTGAAGCAAGACAAAATTATGTTGAGTTTTATAAAACACTTGAAGAACTATGAGTTTCTTGATTATGGCAATATAGAGAAGAAATATCAAGTGCTATATGAAACACAAATAGTAGTTTGAATTTTAGGCAAGGTTTCTTAAATAAAAATGAACAAAAAATATTTTTAAACGCTATATTAAAGTCCATAGGTAAAATTCCTATAAAAATGAATAAGAGTCTAAACGAATTTAAAAATATTTTTAGTCAACAAAGAAACAATCAACAAATTTGAGGTTGATTCAAAAATGATTCAATAAAAACATGAAGCTCTGAAATAGAAGAAATGTTTTTCAAAAAATTTATATTAGATCAATCTATTTTTCCAACAGCAAAATTCAAAAAGACTATAATATAATTGAGTTATTTTAATACTCTATCAGCATTAAATTTATTGTCTAATAAAAAATTTACTAATCCTCTTGTTCATTTTCTCTAACTATACTAGCTCTAACTATTAAATCAGAAGTATTTTTAAGTTTGGTAAGGATAACTCATTGAGTAACTCTTGATGTTTTTCTAATTCATTTAAGAGGTAATCTTATAGTTTGTCATCATTTAGATATCAATATAACCTGAGCATCTTTTCTATCATCTTGTGATAACATTTTAGCACTTACAAGTTTACCTGTTTTGTCAGTAACTGCCATAGCTTTTACTCAAGATCCTCATCTTTTTTGATTCCTATATTCATCAGTAGCTGTTATTTTTCACATTCATTTTTCTGTAACTATAAACAAAAATTCATTTTCTGGAGAAGCTACTGCTACTTCTATAACTATATCTTCATCTTTTAATTTTATTCCTCTAACTCACGCTGCTGTTCTTCACATTGGTCTAACATCATTTTCATCAAATTGTATAGCTTTACCTTGTTTTGTTGCTATAAATATATTGTCATCTCAAGTAGTAGTTTTTACCCACATTAAGTCATCTCAAGGTTTCACTCAAACAACTTTTAGTCAGTTAGCTCTAATATTTTTTACATCTCACATATCAAGTTTTTTTACAATTCAAGCTCTTGAGACAAAGAAAAGATATTTATTTTTTTCTCTGCTTATATCAAGTATAGCCGCTATTTGTTCATCTTTTTGTAGATTTAATAGATTTATTATAGGTTGTCACTTTGCTGTTCTAGAAGTTTCTGGTATTTCATAAGCTGGTAAAGTAAATACTCTACCTTGTGTTGTGAAGTAAAGTAGGTCGCTATGGTTTTGACTTGGGATGATTAATTTAATTTCATCATCTTCTTTTGATCAAGTTGTTACTCATTTTCAACCTCTTGCCTGAGTTCTAAATGAAGATTCTTTTAATCTTTTAATATAGGCATTTTTAGTTAATACAACAAATATATCTTCATTTGGAATTGTGTCTTTTGGATTAAACTCACCTATTTTGCTAGAGTTAACTTGTGTTCTTCTTTCATCAGCAAATTTTTCTCTAATTTCAGATAATTCTTCTAAAATAATTGATACGACTCTTTCTGGTTTTGCTAAAATATCCTTTAAATCAGCAATTAATTCTAATTTTTCTTTTAGTTCATCTTCCAATTTTTGTCTTTCAAGTCAAGCTAATTTATTTAATTTCATCTCCAAAATAGCTTCTGCTTGAATTTCAGTGAAATCAAAGTTTTTTTGTAAAGCTAGTTTAGCGTCTTCTTTTGTTTTACTAGATTTTATGGTCTTTATTACTTCATCTATATGGTCAAGAGCTTTTTTTAATCACTCTAAAATATGAGCTCTAGCTTCAGCTATTTTTAATTCATACTGAGTTCTTCTTTCTACGACTTCTTTTCTATGGTCTATAAACTGAACTAAAAAATCTTTTAGGTTATGTAGTCTTGGTTGTCTTCATCTATCTGTCAAAGCTATCATGTTGAAACTAAAACTTGTTTGAAGTGGAGTAAGCTTATAAAGTAAATTTAATATTTTTTTAGGGAAAGCATCTTTTTTAAGCTCTATTATTATTCTAACTCAATGTTTATTTGATTCATCTCTTAGTTCAGATATTCAAGATATTTTCTTTTCTCTAACTAAATCAGCTATTTTTTCTATAAGTGATTTTTTGTTTATTTGATAAGGGATTTGTGAAATATTAATAATATTTCTACCTTTTTTATTTTGCTCAATTGAAGCAACTCATCTCATTTTAACTGAACCTCTACCCGTGGAATAAGCTGTTAGAATACTTTCTTTGTCATAAATGATTCATCATGTTGGGAAATCAGGTCATTTTATAAATTCCATCAAATCCTCAATACCAACTTCTTCTTGTTTTTCACTTTTAAGTAAATATTCTATAGCATCAATAAGTTCTCATAAATTGTGTGGTGGTATATTTGTTGCCATACCAACAGCAATACCCATTACTCAGTTCATAAGTAAATTTGGTATTCTTGATGGTAAAACACTAGGTTCTTTTTTGGTAGCATCAAAATTATCTTTGAAATCTACTGTTTCTTTTTCTATGTCTGCCAACATATATTCAGCTAATTTAGTCATTTTAGCTTCTGTATATCTATAAGCTGCTGCGTTATCACCATCCATTGATCAAAAATTTCATTGTCAATCAACTAAAGGGTATCTCAAACTAAAATCTTGAGCCATTCTTACCATAGCTTCATAAACCGAACTATCTCCATGTGGATGATAGTTTCAAAGAACATGACCTACTACGGTTGCAGATTTTCTATATTTTGCACTTGGTTTTAATCCTTGAACATGCATAGAGTAAAAAATTCTTCTATGAACTGGTTTTAATCCATCTCTCATATCAGGTAAGGCTCTTGATATAATTACACTCATAGCATAATCAATATATCATTCTTCCATATCATCTTTTATATCTTTATCAACATCTCAAGCGTATGTTATATTGTTATTTATTTCTAGATTTATTTGTTCATCTTTGTTTTCTCATGGGTTTGAGTCTAGATTGTTTTCTTGCATAATTTAGTAGTATATTTAAAGTAATATTTTCTTGAATATAATATACTAAAAACTTGAATATAATCAAGAAAAAAAGATGTTTTTATGTTAAAAAAATAAGAATTATATTAATATAATTCTTATTTAACAAAAGATAAAACTTTTGAGAATACATTTGGGTTTGATATAGCCAAATTTGATAAAACTTTTCTATTTAATTTAACTTTTTTCAAATACATAGCTCAAATCAATTTTGAGTATGTTGTATCATTATCTCTAGCTGCAATATTTATTCTTGCATTCCAAAGTCTTCTAAAGTCTCTTTTTTTTCTTTTTCTACCTATGTATGAGTTCAGTCAAGCTTTCATCCAAGCATTTTTTGCTCTAGAAAAAACTCTTGAATTTAAAAGCCTAAATCCTTTAGTAGATTTTAAAAGTTTTTTATGTCTTTTTTTAGTCATTAAACCTCTTTTTACTCTAACCATTTTTGTCTAAATATTAATAATAAAGTAATGAAAATGAAAAATACAGCATTTTCAATAATTAGTTTTTACTAGTTGTAAGGAAGTTGTCTTAAAACTCTCTTTACTTCACAAAGTGATATAATACAACCATACTTATTGGTTTTTTTTGCTTTTTTAGTTTTATTCATAAGTAAATGTCTTTTTCAAGCCTTAGCGAATTTAATTTTTCAAGACCCTGTAAGTTTTACTCTTTTTTTTACTCAATTTCTAGTTTTTAAAGTCATTTTAATTTTTTAATAAAATATTGTAAAGTTTATTTTTTTACTTTTAACATAGCAACAAAAGTATTTCAATTTCTTTTTATAGGAGATTCTATTTTATAGTGTTTCTCCATAAGTTTTATAAATGTTTCCATTTTTTCAAGTGCTAAATCTCAATAATGGTTTTCTCTTCATCTAAGCATTAATGTTAATTTTAAAGGATGACCATTATCAGCAAATTTTATAGCTTGTTTAAGTCTAGTTTGTAAGTCATGTTCTCAAATATTAAATGTGATTCTAATTGTTTTTAGGTCTGGGACTTTTCATTTTTGCTTATTTTTTTGTTCTTGTTTCTTTTGTCTATACAAAAATTTACCATAATCAAGAATTTTTATAATAGATACATCTTCTGATTTTCACATTTCCATAAGATCTAATCATTTTTGAGAAGCAATACTTTTTGCTTCTATCATACTCATATGACCTAAGTTTTCACCTTCATCAGTAATTAATTGAACTTTGGATGCTTTGATTTGATCGTTTATTAACCTTTTCTTGTTTGACATCAAGCTTTTTTTAAAATTAAGATTTAACTTCTAAAGCTTTTAACATTTTTACATATTTAGCTTTTTTCCTAGAAGCATTGTTAGAATGAATAATATTCTTTTTATCTAGCTTGTCAATTATTGATTGTAGTCATGGTGAAACTGTTTTACCATCTTTGCTTTTTTTATTGACAAGTATTTTTCTTGCTTGTTTAGAATCATTATCTTTAACTGCTTTCTCAAAAGCTTTTCTGCTTTGAGTAAAAAGGTTTTTAAAATAATCATTTCTTAATTTTTTCTTTCTGCTTTGCCTTAATTGTTTTTTAGCAGACTGTATTATTGGCATAGTTAAAATATATTTTTAAAATAAAAGTAGCAAAATAATCATATTTGAGGATGGGATTATTTAGGCTTATTTGTCTTCTTTGTGGAGGAATTATATAAAAAATAGCTTGATAGTCAAATTTTTTTATGATTTTTTTCGTGATAGATTTTTTATAAAACTAAGGAATTTCAAATTCTAATAATATCTATTTTTTCTTCAAGTGCTATTTCATAATCTTTTGAAGTTCATGCTGAAATAAGTCAGCCTGGCATATAGTTGTCTCTAAATATTTTTAATAGTTTAAATTCTTTTACTTTTTCTTGATATGTAAAATTTCATTTTCATATTGCAGATATTCAAATAAGTTTGATATTATTGCAATTATTTATTAATTGAATGAATTGTTTTATTTTTTCTTCCCCAATTCAATTTGGTTTTGATTCGTCTATATTTATTTGTAAAAATACTTTTACAAATAAATTCATTTTCAAGCAATTTTCTTCAATCTTTTTTATATGTTTTAAATTATCTATAGAATGAATAGTTTCACAATAATATACTATGTCTTTTATTTGTTTTGTTTGAATGTTTCATATAAAGTGTGTTTGTTTTCGGTTTAGTTTTTTTTGTTTTAATGAGTTTAATCTATTTTCTCAAAATCATAGAAAAACTTCTAGTTGTTTTAAACTAAACTGTCATATTAAATTTTTTGTTTCTTCTAAATTCCAATATTTAGTTACCGCTAAAAGTTTTGAATTACTTTTTTGGAACTTAGATATTAAGTTTTTGTTTAGTTTCATAAGTATTTGGTTGTTCTTAATTGATTTATATTTTTAATTTCTTAGCCTCTATATACCCCAATTCTACAAATTCATCTACTTTATTAAAATCAATTATATCAAGTTCTCAAAAATTTGGTCTTATAAGTTTGATATTTTTTCATAGGGTTTTTATACTATTTTCTTCATTGACTTTCATCATAGCTATTACTGATCTTTTTATTGTTTCATAATTATTTTTCCAAAATCATGATTTAAAATTGAGTCAAAAAACTTTTTTTTCTTTGACTATTTTTCAAGTATTTATTTTTAATGCTGAAACAGCTATTATATAATTTCAGTCTAAGATTTCTATTGGTAAATTCATCATAATTCCTCCATCAACATAAAATTCTGAGTTTATTTCTTTTGGAATAAATATTCAAGGCAAACTTATACTTGCCCTTATAACATCTACTATTTTTCAACTTGTAAAAATTTTTGATTCACTTTTTTCTATATTAGTAGCTACTATTTTTAAAGGAATTTTACAGTCTTGTACTTTTTTATCTCCAAATATTTCACTTAATTTTCTCTCAACTTTATTTCATTTTAAAAGTCATGTTTTAAAATCAATATCAATTAAAGTGAGAAAATTTAATTTATTTGCAAAATCTTTAATTTCTGAGGAGCTCATTCATATCGCTAACATAGCTCAGATTATTGCTCCCATTGAAGTACCAGAGACTTCACTGATTTCTATGTTTTTTTCTTCTAAATATTTCAAAACTCAAACATGTACAAGTCCCCTTGCTGCTCAACCTCATAGGGCTAGAGAATATTTTTTCATAGTTACTAAATTCCTAAATAAGAATGAGTTCAAATTCTTAAAAATCTAATTTTTTCTCATTCAAATAAAACAAAAATTCTAACATCTCAAGTTATTTCAAAGCCACTAACTCCTTTTAAGTTTCACTTTAAAGAATGTCTATAATATATAGAATTAGTTTTATTATTAAATATATCTATACAAACTTCTATTATATTTTTTATAAGCTTCTTATTTCAACTTAGTAATTTAATTGAATCATTTATAAAGTGTTTAGATATTTCTAATTTTTCTCCTTTTTTCATATTATTTTTATTATTCATTAATTGCTAAAGATATATTATCTTCCAATTTTTTAGAATGATTAGAATATTTTTTATTATTTTTATTACTAGAATTTGAAAAATTAATACCATAAAAGTCTCAAACAAGAGCTTGTCTTATTTTTTTTTCTAAAAGATTGTTTTTATAGTTTTCAATATTATCTAGATAATCAATATAAAAGCTCAATGCTTCATTAACAAACTTTGATTTGTTACTATATTTTTCTAATTGTGAAGCTATGCTTGTTTTTATAGAAAATGTTTTTTTTGCTATTAATGTAGGCATAATTACATAAAATTAAAAAGTATGACTATATTATATATAATCATACCGCAAAAAGCAAATTTATTTCTTTTCTATTTGTTTCCTTAAATCACTAAATAATAAATCTAATGATGATTTTATCTGATCTTCTAGTAAGTATTTACTATTTTGACTGGAAAAAAATATTAAATCAATATTATTAAGAGTTTCAGTCCAAAATTTTAAATTATCTATAGTTAGAATGAATAATTTACAGAGTTAAAGCTACATTTTTAAATATCTTCTAAATTCTTTTTCTAAAACTGGTAATTTATCTTTTACAACATCCCAAATAATAGAATCTGCTAAAACCAAATAATGATGAGCTAGAATATCTCTCATTCAAGTTATGGCTTTCCAGTCGATATTTCAACTTATTTTATAAACCTCATCTCATAAATCTTTTATTGATTGTGTCATAGTTTCAAGTTCCCTTTCTATTGCCTTTATAGTTTTTATATCTTTTTCAAATTCATTAAAATCTTTTATATCACAAGTAAAATCATTGATATTTTTAAAACAAGAAAATATATGTTCAAAATGAATTTTATTATTTTTCATAGTAATTATCTTATTAAAACTAAATCTTTTAATATGTATTGTTTTATTCAAGGCTTCAGATTATCATCAGTTATTAAATCGACCTTTTTTCAAAGTTCTGACTCAAGTTCAAACTTTAAATTCATATATTTATAAATATCTAAAAAAATATTTGTTTTAAAATATAAATCTATATCACTATTTTTAGTTTCTTCTCATCTAGAATATGATCAAGTCAAATAAACTTTATTTATGCCATATTTTTCATATATTTTATTTGCTTTTTTAAGCTTTGATAGAATTTTTGTATTCATAATATTTCATGTAAATTATATATAAATATACTACTAAATTCATAGTAAAATGCAAGAAAAATAGAAATTAAAACTATTTCTTAAGCAAATTAACAAAGGCTTCACTTGGAAGGCTTACATTACCAAATTGTTTCATTTTTTTCTTCCCTTTTTTTTGTTTTTCTAAAAGTTTTTTCTTTCTGCTTATGTCTCAACCATAAAGTTTGGCTGTAACATCTTTTCTAAGAGCTGAAAGAGTCTCACGAGCAACTATATTAGCTCAAACTGCTGCCTGAATTTTTATGGCAAATAGTGCTCTTGGTATAGACTCTTTTAGGTTTTTACAAATTTTTCATCATATGTATGGTGATTGTTCTTTATGGCAAATAAAAGCTAGGGCATCAACTTTTTCATCTGCTATTAATATTTCTAATTTTACTAATTCGTCTTGTTTAAATTTTATAAATTCATAATTTAGTGAGGCATAACCTGAACTTAATGATTTGATTTCATCATAAAAGTCTCCAATAAGTTCGTTCATAGGTAGTTCATAACTAAGCATTACTCTTGTAGAATCTATAAATTGTTGATTTTTAAAAATTCATCTTCTTTCTTGGGATAATTGCATTAAGTTTCAGATGTATTGGCTTGGTGTAATTATTTCAACTTTTGCTATTGGTTCTTCTATGTGTAAATATTTTTCTCTGGCTGGTAGATCTTCTGGATTTGATATATATATTCTAGTCAATTTTTGTCATTTTTCATCTTGTACTAATTCTTGTTTAAATCTGGAATATTCACTGGCTTTATTTCAGTTTAATAATATTCTATAAGTTACTTGAGGGCTTGTCATTATAACATCCATATTAAACTCTCGAAAAAGTCTTTCTTTTACTATGTCTAAATGCAAAAGTCCTAAAAATCAACATCTATATCAATTTCAAAGTGCAGGAGAAACTTCTGATTCTAATGTAAGGGATGAGTCGTTTAATATAAGTTTTTCCATTGAATCTTTGAGTATTGGATAGTCTCAACTGTCCATAGGAAAAATTCATGCGTATATAAATGGTGTTACTTCTGAGAATCACTCTATTGGTTTGGCCTCTTCTGGTTTTTGTTTTGGTCAATTTGTGTCTTCTGACTTCCAAAGTGTGTCTCATACTTTTGCATGCTCTAGGGTTTTAAGTCAAGTAACTACATATCAAACAGATCCGTTTTTTATTTTTTCATCACTTACATAGCTTGGAGAAAAATGTCAAACATCAAGGGCTTCTATTTTTTTATTGGTATTTAAAAAATATAGTGTATCTGATTTTTTTATTTCTCAACTAAATACTTTCACATATGAGACAACTCATCTATATGAATCATATTGAGAATCAAAAACAAGGGCTTTTAGTTCGCTTTTTTCTGGGTCTTGTTCATTATAAGTTTTGGGGGGGCTTATTTTTTCTATTACTATATCTAAAACTGATTCAACATTTTCTCATGTTTTAGCTGAGATTCATATAATTTCTGATGCGTCACATCATATTAGGTTTACTATTTCTTCACTTACTTTTGAAACATCAGCGGCTGGTAAATCTATTTTGTTTATTATTGGTATTATGTCTAAATCATTTTCTATTGCCATGTATACATTAGATAGGGTTTGTGCTTCAATTCATTGTGTAGCGTCTACTATCAAAAGTGCTCATTCTACTGAAGCTAGACTTCTAGAAACTTCGTATTGAAAATCAACATGTCATGGTGTATCAATTATATTTAATTCATATCCTTTCCAATTCATTCTAACTGGTTGAAGTTTTATTGTTATTCATCTTTCTTGTTCTAACTCCATTGTATCAAGCATTTGTCAATGCTTCATGTCTCTTTTTTTAATTGTTCATGTTATTTCTAAAAGTCTATCAGCTAAGGTTGATTTTCAGTGATCTATATGAGCTATAATACAAAAGTTTCTTATTTTTTTTAAATCCATTAATTATATTTTCCATAAAATCTAAAATTTAGATTATTTTATGTATAAAAATAAAAAACTCAAATGAGTTTTTTATTTGTTTTGGTTTCAAGTGTTTGTAGTTCAAGTTAATACTTTGGCTTTTTCATCATCAATTATTTTTTGTATTTGTTCTAAGCTAAGGTTTGTTTCTGCTTGATTATTATCTCAAAGCAATATTAGTATTCAAGTTCAAACTACAGAAATGATTATTCAAAAAAGTGCTAAAAATGCCACTACTTTCACAGCAATATTTTTTTTCATATTTTATTTTAATTTATCTAAAATAGTTGAAAGTTCAGAGATGTCTATGTTATTCTCAAGTATTTCTTTTTGATTTATGGTAATAGACTTAATTTTATCTGCTTCCAAAATCATACTAATGGTTTTTAGTCTATTTTCAAATTTTAAATAGATTTCTCTCCCTTTATATGTTATTTCTAGTTGGGCTAAAATAAATCCTTGTCTTAAGCTTGAATGTATGTAATCAATTGTTTTCATACTTTTTAAAAAACTGTCTATAGAGTTTTTCAAGTTATTTATCTTAATTTTTTTGTTTTCAAGTATAAATTTTGCTCATGAATATAGATAGTAATTTTTATTTTTCACATCTCTTATTTTGAATGATATATTACTAAACTCATGATTTTCTAGATCATATGAAGAGGAAAATTCTAAGCTGTATTTTTCTTCTTTTCAGTTTTTATTTATATTTGTTTGTATATTGGATTTTAAAATTTTTATATCAACTAATGGGCCTTCTATTGAAACTGATAAATCTTCATATTCAACTGTAAAAAAATCTTTTATTGATTTAAACTCACCAAGTATAAGTTTGTCTCTTTTTATTACTGTGATTGCTGAGTTGTCATTTACTATATCTTTACATCATCATTGTCAGTCAGATATTTTATTTTGAAAATAACAAATATCTTCTCAAGGGTCATTTTTTCAATTTGATTCAATGTTTTTAAATCTTTGAACAAAGAAGTTTTTAAATTCATATTTATATTTGTCTTGTTCACTTGCTGATTCGTATTTTTTTTCTAACATGAATTTCATGTTATCTAAATCATATGATAGGTTTGTAGTTTTGTTTGTTATTTTTATTATATTTCACAAGCTAGGGTTTAATTCCATATTGTATATTTTTCATAGTATAAATGAATTTTTTATACTAAATATATTTCAGTTTTTAGTTATGTTTTTTAGTTTAACTGATACTTGTTCAAAGGATGATAAATAATCAAAGATATATTTTTCATCGTAATCTTTACTGTCTTGCTCTCAAATGATTGATATGTTATATAGTTCTTTTAACTTTTTATTATTTTCTAGGCTGTATTTATCATAGTTGTATATAGCAAAAAATTCTTCTTCTAATAGTTTCCATATTTCTTGGTATTGTTTTATGGTTTTATCGCTTCAAAATTTTTCTAAGATTGATATGTTTTTTTCAAATATATCAAAAATATTTCTAACTTCTTTTTTTAGTTCATCTATGTCTTCAAAGTTTACTTTTATTTCTTTTGGGACTAAAAGTTCTGTATCTAATTGTCTTTCTTGTTCAAAAAAATTGCTTCTTAAAAAATTTTCTAGATTTTGAAGTATTTTCAAGTTTTTAGATAGGCTTGTTCTTATTTTCTTCTCATCTGTTTTTCATGAAAAATAGATCATCTTATTTAGGTTTGTGTATTTTGAAAGTATTCAGGTTTGAGATGATATTGTTTCTAGATTTCATGAGAATAGGTTTGATTCTATATATTTACTAAGGAAAAAAACAAATGATTCTATTTCTTTTAGTTTTTCTTTTTTGTTTAATGTAAAATTTTCATTTTGTTGTTTTATTCAGCTTTTTGATATGTAGGAGTCTAAAAATAAATTTAGTTTTCATTCTATTTGTTCAAGTTGTAAGAAATCTAGATGAAAATATATATTTTTTAGGTTTAGGTAGTTCTCTAATATTTTTAAATTTTTGTTTTTAGATTTTAGTAATATAAAATTACTTAGTTTATAGTTACTTTCTATATTATTTTTTAATGATGTTATTTTATAGAAATTGTCTATTAGATAGATAGATTTATTGTATTTTTGCTCATCTAGTATTTTTAATTTTTCTAGATCTATTTTTATATCATTTACTAGGATAGCGTTTATTTCATCTAGGCTTAATAGTTTTATTACGTTGTTATAAATATTATTTTGAAGATAGCTTATTTTTTTAGATTTGTTTACAAAATAATAAGAATATTTATCTATGTAGTATGAAAATGGAAATACAGATTTTTTTAGGGAGTTTATTTTTTCGTATAGTGTTTTATTGTTTGTGCTTTGTTTTATTTTATTTTTTATATAATACTCAAAAAAATCTATGTTGTTTCTTCATATGAGTGATTCTATTTCCTTTTCTGTTTCTAGGTCTTTTATTAATCTATGTTTAAAGTATCAGTTTTGAGTTATTGTTCTTATTCTATACAAATCTACATTTTTAAACATAAAATTTAGTTTGTGTTTAAATTTTATAAATTCATGTGGGTACATAAAATAAGAGTTCATTTTTTCAAGTTTGCTATTTAAAAAATTTAAAACTAGTGATGAATTAATGGAAAATATAGTAACTTTATCTCAATAGGAGTCTATATATAAACTTCAAATGGCTTTTAGATCAATATCAAATTTAGCTTGTTTTGATGTAATTTTATATGTTTTTGATAAATCGTTTAGATCTAATATAAAGATTCATGGTTCTAATATTATTTCTATGGTGTTTGATTTATTTTCTACTTTGAAGTTATTTTCTTTTTTGTGAAAAATGCTATCAAAGAAGTTTATTTTTGTTTTGTAGGCAAGTTTAGATCATGAAGCTAGTTTTATTTTTTGTGTTTTGTTTTGTTTTATTGTTTGTGTTTCTAAAAATGATAGTTTATTTTCTTGTTTTTGGTTTCACGAAAAAAAACTAAGGTTCACTAAAAATACCCATATTATCAGCGAAAGAATTGCCAAAAAGAACTTAAAAAATTTTAACATAGTTTTAAATTAAAATTATATGTTTATATATTATCATATTTAATTTTATTTGGCAAAGTCTTTTTCAAATAATTTAGTAAATTTTTCTATGATTTGTTTATTTTTCAGTAGTATTCATACTTCTCGGTTTTTATCTAGGCTATAGCTTGAAAAGTTTATGCTTCAAATAAAAAGGTATTTATCATCAATTAATATTGCTTTGGAGTGCATTTTGGGTTTTTTTAATTTTTGTATTTTTATTTTGTTGTTTTCTAATTGTTTTATTTTGAGTTCATTTTTTAGGTAAAAATTTTCAGATACTATTATCTCTATATTTACTCATAGTGATGATTTTTTAATCAAGAGTTTTTCTAGTTTTTCGTCTTGTAGATATTGAAAATACATTTTTATGTCTTTTTTTGATTCTTCAAATAGTTTAGAAATTTTAGTTCTAGAATATTCTGGTGATAAAACTAAATTCGGGCTATGTATAGATGATTTTTCTAAAGAGTGGTCTTTTTTGAATAGTTCTATAAGGTTTTTTACTAGTTTTTGGTCTTTTGAAAATAAAAACATATCTCTATTATACGCAAATGTAGAGTATGTAAAATTTCATGTTGATATTATTGCTTCATCATCTATTATAATAAATTTAGAGTGGTTTAGGCTATAATTTTCTGGGTTTGACCATTTTATGTTTATTTGTTTTTCTTTTAGTTGTTTATAGTGTTTGTTATTTATGTTGTTTGCTTTGTAGGGATTTTTTTCAAGTAGTATTTTTATTTCTACTCATCTTTTTTTAGAGTTTATTAAGGCTTGTTTTATTCTTTTTTCTGTTAGTATGTAGCTTTCTAGATATATTCTTTGTTTAGAGGAGTTTATTTTATTTACTATTTTGTCTAGTAGTGGTTTGTATGGTGTATAATAAAATGTTGTTTGTTTTAATTCTCTTATTTCTTGAATTTTGAATGAGTTGATTTCTTGTCTTATTATATTTATATTTTTATTTTGTTGAATTTTTTTCTCATAGTTTTCTAGGTATTGTTCAGAAAAAAACAGTGAAAATATTACTATAAATAGTGTTATAAAAATGGTTTGAATTTTATTTTTAATGTGTTTCATTTTAAATTTTGCTTTTTATCGAATATGTTTATTTTGTTTCTATGATTTTTATAAATATTTTTTTGTTTTTTACAAATTTTAAATTTTTTTCTCAAAAATAAAATTCCAATGAACGTTCATTTGAACGTTCATTGGAATTAATAATTAATAGATGTTATAGATTGAGGAGAAAATTTATATTATAATTTTACACTTATGTATGGAACATCAATTTTATTTATTCATTCTTCTCAAATTCTATATGATGATAATCTTAAATGGCTCCTCCAAGAGTCTATCTCATAGTATCAAAAGGGCACTTTTGTATGATAGCTATGTCATCCATTCTATAATTTCAGTATACATATACTTAATACCTCTATCTCACAGATTAATTCCTTTATCTTTGGTTTAGGATTTACCTTTATATGCCATATCTTGCGTAAGACTTTTCCATAATTTTTTCTACTTTACTCTTAATTTTGTACATTCCTAAAACTATATTTATATTTACTTCTTTTTTCAGCTGATAAAACATTTTTTTTCATATCTATATCACAAGCTCCATATTTTAAAAAACTTAACCTTCATTCTCTTAGTGTTATGTTATTTGGGCTAGAAATTTCATCAATATTATCTATGTCTAACCCATCATCTTCCCAGAAACAAACTGGACATATAATATATCAAAACCTCTCAGATAATGTATAGTAATCACAGCAAGGGCACTGATATAATTTTTTCTTCATATTTTATTTATTATTATTTATATATTTCTCAGGATTTTTCAAAAAATCATCACTTTTATGAAAAGTAGTTATATTTCAATGTTTATCCATAATTCATAAATTTCAAGTTCTCTGATTTACTTTAAAAATATCTTTTCTTCAAAGTTCTTTGTTAAATCTTTCCCAAACCATAAAATCATTTCATTCTTTATTTTTCATGAAATTTATTGCTGCTTTTTTATATTCTATCACTGATTTATATCAAAGTTTATTACCATGTTTCACATAATGATTATTAAAGTCCTTAAATCACTTAACATTCTTCAATTTTAAAACAATTTTCAATTTACTCAACTTTTTCTCAATAGCCATCATCTGCCTAAACTTCTTAGACGGACTTATGATTGAAGCTAATGATTTAAAATCTCATTCTAACTCTTCTCATCATAGCTTCATTAATTCTTTATCTTCTTGTATTTGTCATGTCCAATATATTGCTAAATCTGCTATACTCTTTGACATATCTTTTAATCATGATATGTCCCATGCTAAATCTAAATAAAATTTTCTTATAGCTTCTTCATATTCTTTCTTCTCTTCAGGATAATTATTCCAATATATACTTACTGATTTATTATAACTTATATATATAACATCTCTTTTTATCTTTAATAACTCTATTTCTTTCGTTCTACCTGGAAGTCTATACTTTATATTTAAAGAATTTAATATATTTATCTTTTTTGTATAATTTATATACAATTCTTTCATTTTTTCTTCATTGTCTATTGCATGCTCTCAAGATATCTTTTTATAAAATTTAGTCTTTGTGGTTTCTACATATTTCCTTAATATCTTTTCTCACAGTTTTCTTACTGTTTCGTCACTATATAAAAGTAGTTTCTTATTCTTTCTTAATGAATTATATATAGATTCTCCATTATTTTTTTCTAATAGCTCATAATATTTATTCCACGCTTCCTCATATTTCTCTTCACTGTATGTCCTTACATTTGTTCAAATAGAATTTAGTTTAAATCAATCTTTTTTGTCATCAAGGTTTTTTATTTTTAATCATTCTAAATCCAAATTTCAAATTTCTATTCATAGACCTCTTAGAATTTTAATTAGTTCTTCTTCAAGGTATTTTTCTAGTTTAGAATATATGCTATCTGAATCATTATCATCTCTCTCACTCCCTCCACCAATTCATAATCCATCAATCCCAGTATCACTATTCCTATTTCTCTCTCCATAATACACATCTATAACCCTCTCATTTCACTCTCCATCT
>CAWUJK010000016.1:0-26972 GCA_963922865.1 uncultured bacterium
ATTCTAAATTTAATATATATATAATATAGTCTTTTTTTTCAATTCTTTGTCAAGTTTTTTTATTACTTTTTTATTATATATACCAAGAGATAGATAGCAATATTTCTCAAATTTTACTTAAATGAGAAAAACAAAAAAATAAGTTTATTCTAAACTTTATATCATAAATTCCAGTTGCTATGAAATAATTATACACAAAACACAAAGAAGTTATGGAAAAATTATTTTAATATAAAAAGTTAAGAATATCTTTTTATATTAAGTAAATAGTTGTCTACAAATAGATCTCTCATAAAAGCCACATCATTAAATTCATAAATAGCTAATATAGCATTTATATAATCTCTATCTTTTAC
The DNA here is from genome assembly GCA_963922865.1 of uncultured bacterium. GTDB lineage: Bacteria > Patescibacteriota > Gracilibacteria > BD1-5 > UBA6164 > CAWUJK01. The sequence goes on from CAWUJK010000016.1 coordinate 357, forward strand.
TTGTAAAAAGCTAAAAGGTATAAGTCAATTTTTAATTAAAACAATATTTGCTCAAACACGAGAAGTTCTTTTATTGATATCTATAAATATTTGAAAGTAAGGAATAAACACAAGTATAAATAATGTTTGTTCAAATGGGTTTTTAATTTGGTTTAACTTACTTAAAAAGATTGTAAACTGCTCTTTTAATTTAAAGTAATTATCGATAGGATAATATGCAGAACCTCAAATTATGACCTCTGATTTTCTAATTCTTCATAATTGATCCTCTAACAAAATTCATTTTCAAAGCAATCTATGAATATTTTCAAAATCCTGTTTACATAATTTTATTTGCTTTTTGTTATCTATAATGTATTTTATAGCATTTTTATGATTAATAATCATTTGTGTTTCTTGAGATGTTTTTCCTTCAGCTGAGTTATTATACTTTACAAGAATTTCAGTGTCTAAATAACTATATGTATTTCATTCTAGTTTTGATGAAGAAAAACTTAAATCTATAAGTAGATTCTCTATTGATCTTATATTTTGTTTATAATCATAGCTTGAAAGTATATTTTTATCTAAATATTTTTCTTTTATATCATTGTATCTACTTCATAAAAAACTAGTTTTGTTTGGTATATAATCTCACAAGAAATTAAAGTTATATGATCTTTTTTCTCTTTCAAAAAAAGGCTTATTTAAATATTTTAAAATATTTATAGACTTTCTATAAATTCATTTTGATACCTCTATTATATTTCACTTTTTAATTAATTCTCTAAAATCTCTGTATATAGTTGTTCTATCAACATCTATTTTTTTTAAAATATCTGATACCTTTACAGTATTTTTTTCATTTATTAATTTTAATATTAATGTTATTCTTTTATCTTTATTCATAATTTTAAAATTATATATAATGTTGCAAAAATTATATATAATGTTGCATATTTTGCAACATTATGTTAAAAAACATGCAACATTATATTAAAAAATAGTATATCAAAAATACTAGAGCTTTTAAAAAATTTTTCTACCATGAATATTAAATTTGAAAAAAACACCCAAAATTATATAATAAATCAATATTAAATAATTAAAACTAACAGTAAAAATGAAAATATCATACAAAAGCCTAAAAAGAATAAAAAAAGACCTAAAAACACCAGAAGAAATAGCAAATAATTTAATAATGCACACAGCAGAAGTTGAAGAAGTACAATATATATGAGATAATTTAAAAGATGTATTTATTTGAGTAATAAAAACATGCAAAAAACACCCAGATAGTGAAAAACTAAATTGTTTACAAGTAGAAGTCAATGGAAAACTATTAAATATAGTTTGTTGAGCAAAAAATGTAAGAGAATGACTAAAAGTACCTGTAGCTATAGTATGAGCAAAGCTGTGAGAAGACTTTATAATATCAAAAACAAAAATTAGATGAGAAACAAGTGAAGGGATGATATGTAGTGAAGATGAACTATGATTAGTAGAAAAAAGACAAGATGGCATAATGGAACTGGCAAATGATGCTCCACTTTGAGTTTCAATGAAAGACTATTTATGAAAAGATGAAGCAATACTAGAAATAGACAATAAAGCAATAAACCATAGACCAGATTTGTTTAGCCACATATGAGTTTTAAGAGAAATATGTGCTATAAATAAAGAAACACTAAACTACAAATATGAAAATAAAGACTTTAGCAAGTTGAAAAAACTAAAAATTGAAAATGAAATCCCTGAGCTAGTACAAAGATATATAGGACTAAAAATAAAAAATGTAAAAAACATAGAAAGCCCAGAATATATAAAAGAAATCCTAGAAGCCTCCAATTGCTCATCTAAATGATTATTAATAGACCTATCAAACTATTCTCTTTATCTTTATTGACAACCAACACATATTTTTGATGCTGATAAAATTGAATGAAACATAGTAGTAAGATATGCAAAAAAATGAGAAATACTAATAGCACTAGATGATAAAAAATATAAACTCTCTAACAAAGATATGGTTATCGCAGATACAAAAAAACCCATAGCAATAGCATGAATCATAGGATGAAAAAATACATGTGTTGATGAAAATACCAAAAATATAATAATAGAATCAGCAACTTTTGATCATTCAAACGTTAGAATCACATGAAAAAATCTATGAATCAGAACTGATGCATCAAATGTATTTGAAAAAGACCTACTACCAATATCAACACAATGGTGACTTAGTTTAATAGTAAGTGAAATAGAAAAAGCGTTTAGTACTGCTAAATTGGAATCATATAATGATTGTTATAGACAAACACAAGAAATAAGAAAAATAAACTACGATTTACAATTTACAAATAATTTGATATGAAAAGAATATACAAACAAAAAAGCACTACAAATTTTAGAAAACTTATGAATAGAGAAATCTGAAAATAACTTAATAATACCTCTTTGGAGAAAAGATTTAAAATATAAAGCAGATATAGCAGAAGAAATAGCTAGAATAGATTGATATAAAAACATAAAAAGCGAAGTTCCAAAAATACAACTTTGAGCAATAATCCAAGAAAATAGTTACAAAACAAAAATATTTTCTCGTGATTTTTTCACAAAATTAGGTTTTTTTGATATGTATACATACTCATTTGTAAATGAAAACATAATGAAAAAATGTAATTCTAGTTTGGATTGATTAGTAGAACTCAAAAATTTTCTAAGTGAAGATGCTACACATATGAAGCCTAGTTTAATTCCAAATCTAATGCTATCTTTAGAAAAAAATAAACTAAGCTTTAAAGAATTAAAATTATTTGAAGTAGAAAAAGTTTTTAAATACCAAAAAGAAAAAATAATTGAAAATTATGATATATCATGATTAATCTCTATACAAAATGATATATCATACTATAAAACACAAAACATAATATCAAATTTTTTGAAGAGCATATGAGTATCTAAGTATGAGTTTAAAAAAGCGATAAAATTTCCAGATTATGCTCACAACACAAGAACAGCACAAATAATAGCAAGATGACAAGAAATATGATTAGTATGAGAAATAAAACCATTAGTAGCTAAAAATTTTGGTATAAGAAAAAGTATATGATTCTTTGAGATAAATTTGGATAAACTAAAAGATATGATAAACACAATTACAAAAGCAAAAAATTTATCTGATTTTCAATCAAGTAGTTTTGATATAAGTTTCTTAATAGAAAAAAATATAAGCTGAAAAAAACTACAAAATATAAGCTGAAAAAAACTACAAAATATAATAGCAAAAATAAACCCAAAAATAATAGAAAAAGTAGAACTTTTTGATATATACGAAGATGATGAAAAACTAGAATGAAAAAGAAGTCTATCATTTAAAGTTTTTTTACAAAAAATGGATAGTGAAGTAAACGATAAAGAAAAAAACGAACTTATAAAAGAAATAATACAAAAGGCAAAACAATTTGGAGCAATACATAGGTAAAACTTAAATCTCTAGACATAAACTATAAAGTTTTTATCTCTAATTTTTTACTAATACCAACCATAAGTCATCATAAATTAGAGTCTTTAAAATAAAGTTCATCTACAAGTTTGTCAATTATCATGAATAAGCCTCTACCTCTAATAGAATTATGATTGGCAAATCATTTTTGTTTTTTAGCGTCTCTCAAACTATACATATCACAAGCTTTTTTGGGGTTTGCTCAATTCCCAGTATCACTTACTTCACAATTTAAAAAAATACTATTAGAAGAAACATTAAGTTTAATTTTAAAGCAATTTGTTTCTCAAGTTTTACTTCAATATTCTATAGAATTATTACTAAGTTCATCAACAATCAAAATCAATCTAGATTTCCAAATACTATCTATATTCAATTTATCAGATAAAGCTGAAATAAAATTTCTCAAAATCTTAGCACTCTTAAAATTAGAAACAAAATTTAACAATATTTCCGTTTCTCCATTTAATGATAATCATTCTAAAAAGTTCTCATCTAAAATAAAATCATTACTTATATCTAAGTTTATTTTGTTCATTGAAGAAAATACTAAATATAATATTAAACATTATAACATAAAAAATATATAAAATCAAAAAAACTTAATTCAAATAGAATTAAGTTTTTAATTTTTAAAAAGATTTGTTTAGAAAAAATTATCTAACAGCTTCTTTTAAAGTTTTACCAGCTCTGAAAACAGGAGAGTTCATAGCAGCAATTTTAATTTTAGCACCAGTTCTTGGATTTACACCATTTCTAGCAGCTCTTCTAGAAATTTTAAAAGCACCAAAACCAGTTACGTTAACTTCATTACCTTCTTTTAATTCAATAGTAATAGTATCAATCATAGAAGATAAAACTCTAGATACAGCATCTTGACTTAATCAAGCATCTCAAGCAACAGCTTTAATAAAATCTTGTTTTTTCATAATAAATGTTATTAGTAAATAAGATAACTTCCTTAATATAGGCATAAATAAAAATAATGCAAATTTTTTTGGCTAATTTTAGCTAATTTTTGTTAAATAAATATAAAATACCTATATTTTTCAGCAAGAAAATCAATATTTTAATCTATAAACCCCTCTACTTGAGCTTCAACAAGTTTTGAAAACTTTCATTTTTTTGTCATAAGTTCCTTATAATTTCAGCTTTCAATAATTTCTCATTTATTAAATAAAAATATTTTATCTGCCTTTTTTATAGTTGAAAGTCTATGAGCTACTATGAAAGTAGTTCTTCATTTCATAAGTTCATCAAAAGAGTCTTGTAAATATTTTTCTGTCTCAGCATCAAGAGAAGAAGTAGCTTCATCCAAAACAAGTATAGGGGCATTTTTTAAAAATGCTCTTGCTATAGCAAGTCTTTGTTTTTCTCAACCAGAAAGTTTTACTCACCTCTCTCAAACTATTGTATCAAGTCACTGAGATAAATTATCTATAAAACTAGAAGAGTTAGATTTTTTAGATACAATTTCTATATCTTCTCTAGTAGCTTTCTTATTTCAAAGCTTTATATTGTTTAGTATACTAGTATTAAAAAGCGAATTATCTTGAAATACAACTCATATATTATCTCTTAAAGAATCTTGAGTTATATCTCTAATATCAATATTATCTATAAATACAGATCATTTTTGAGGTTCAAAAAACTTTAAAAGCATATTAACCATAGTAGTTTTACCAGATCAAGTATGACCTACAAAAGCTATTTTTTCTCAAGGGTTTATTAAAATATTTATATTTTTTAAGACATCTCTTTTAGAATCATAGGAAAAATACAAGTTTTTAAATTCCACAGATCATTTTACTTTTTTGAGATTTATAGATCATTTTTTATCATTAACCTCAATTTTTGTATCAAGAATTTCAAAGTAATCCTTAACTCCAGCAAGCCTCCAAAATATAGTTTCAAGAGTCCAAGTCAAATCATCTATTGCAGATAAAAACAAAGCTGAAAAACTTAAAAACATAACTATAGTTCAAATAGTTATCTCTCAATTTATAAAAAGATAACTTCCAAAAGATATAATACCTATAGAAACTATTATATTTATAATTTTTGATAAACTTACAATAAGCCCCCACCATTTAAGAATTGGATACTGGATAGAATATCTTTTTTGCATAAGTTTTTTCAAATCTATATTTTTATAATTTTTCAAGCAAAAGCTTTTTACAATAGGCATATTACTAAAAGTATCGCCATAAAAAGCTGATAAATTACTATAAATAAATTCAACATTTCTTTGTTTAGAAAAAGTTTTTGCAGAAAGAAAAAAAGTTATAAAAAAAGAAAATATTCAAACTATTATAACAAAAAGTCAAAGTTTTAAGTTAAAATATAAAACTATAGGAATAAGTAAAATAATAGTTAAAACACTGGGGACCATTCTACGAAGAAAATTCAGTTGTATATCAAACAATCAATCTACTCATTTAGTTATTTTTTTTACTAATTGTCCAGAATTTGAATCAAAATGAAATCTAAGATGCAGATCTAAGATTTTATTAAAAAATTTTGATATATTATCATCAAATTTTTGATGACATAAAATATCTGAATATGTTGACACAAAAAGTCTAGTTAATATAGTAAAAAAAACTACTACTAACCATAAAACAAGAGTATTCACTATACTACTAAATGGGTATTTTTCTATATTTTTATCAAAACCTATTAATGTATCTATAATTTCTTTGAAAAATATAGGCTCAACCAAAATCAATACACTAAATAATAAGTTTGTAGACATAAGATAAAAAACTCACATTTTTTTATCTCTGAATAAGGATAAAACCCTATATATAATTTTAATCATAAAAACAAAAAAGCATCTGAATTAAAAGTATTATAATCTGATGCTTTTTAGAAGATTACAATATTTTATTTAAATTTTGAATAATCAAACATTTTTACTTCGCTATCTACCTTTCTTATAAGATCAAGAATAACTGATACAATTATAATAAGACCCGCTCAACTTATAATAAAATTGATAGTTTCTCATCATCTAAGCAAAGATACTACATATGGTAAAACAGCAATAAGGGCTAAGAAACTTCAACCAAATAAATTTAAATGGTTAGAAACTTTCGCAAGATAATTAGCAGTATCTGTTCAAGGTCTAATTCAAGGTATATAACCTCATCTTTTTTGAATGCTTTCAGCTACTTGTTCAGTATTAAAAGTTATAGATACATAGAAAAAAGAAAAAGCCACAACAAGTAAAAAATAAAATCATACTAAAGTCCAGGTAGGACTATTCATATCCAAGTATGTGTTAAGAAATGTAGCAATACTTTGAGCATTACTCGAAGTAGATCTAGCAAGTATTTGTCAAAGTATAGAAGGAAAAGTAACTAAAGAAACAGCAAATATAATAGGTATCATTCAAGCTTGATTTACTCTTATAGGAAAATAAGATTTTTCTTCTCTTCAAGTTCTAGTATATATAACAGGAATTCTTCTATTTCACTCTGTAAATTTAACTATAACATATATTATAGTCAAAGTAGCCAATATCATAGCTATAAAAAGTGGATAGTCAGCTTTAGTAATATACTCTCCTATTATTCATGGAGTAGCAGCTAATACTCAAGCCGTTATGATTATTGAAATACCATTTCAAATACCATATTCTGTCATTATTTCTCAAAGCCACATCAAGAACATAGTTCAAGCAGATATAATTATCATTGCCATAAGCACAACTGAAAAATCATTTGTATTTATTATAGGTTGACCTGCTAGGTTATTCATAAGAATTATCATACCGTAGGATTGAGCAAAAGCTAGAGGAAGTGTTAATCTTCTAGTCCACTTAGTTATAATTTTTTGTCATTGCTCTCACTCTTTTTGCAAATCTCCAATTTTAGGCACAATAACTCAAAGCAGTTGAATTATTATAACAGCATTAATATAGGGAGAAAGTCCCATCAAAATAATAGAAAAGTTAGTTAAACCTCATCACATCAATGCAGAAAAAAAGCTAAGTCCAGAGTTCTCACCATTATCAAAAATAGAAGCTAATCATGAAGTATCTGCTCATGGTACAGGTATAACAGATAAAACTTTATACACTAAAATAAGCAGTAAAGTAGCTATAATTTTTTTTCTAATATGCTTTACTTCAAAAATAGATTTCAAGCTTTTAATCATAAGGTTTTATTAATTAAATAATTTTTTTAATAATTATAAATATTTTTGCTATAAAATCAATAAAAAACCAAACCCTTTTGGCTTGAATTTCTTATTATTCCAATTCTAATTTTCATCAAACTTTTTCTATAATAAGACGAGCAGAGGCAGAACTTTTATTCACAGAAACATTAACTTTTTTAGTTAATTTACCATTTGATAACAATTTTACAGCTAGATTTTTATTAGATATAATTTTATTTTCTAATAAAACTTCTTTATTAATATCTGAAAATCACAATAAGGCTAAAGCTTCGATGTCTGATAAGTTAATTATATTAAAACGCTTTTTAAACTTAAAATTAGAAAATCATTTAAGTTTAGGTAGTCTTCTAAATAAGGGAGTTTGACCTCATTCAAACCAATCTGGGACTCATCAACCTGATCTAGAATTTTGACCATTATACCCTCTACCACAAGTAGTTCATTTTCCACTTGCGTTACCTCTACCAATTTTCTTGGAAGTTTTTCTAGAACCTTTGTTAGGTTTAATATTGTTTAAAGATAACATAATAAATGCTAATTAATAATTATAATTTTTTATATCTTATTTTATTTTTTGAAAGAAGTCAAAGCTTTTATAGTAGCTTTAGCATTATTAATAAGATTTGTTGAACCGTATCTTTTAGCTAAAACATTTTTATATCAAGCAACCATCAAAACTTTTCTTGCAGCTCATCAAGCTATTATTCAAGTACCAATAGAAGCTGGGTGAACCATTATTTTAGCTGCTTTAAATTTAGCATTCATATCATAAGGTACACTACCATCTTGTGTAATAGTAACATCAATCATACTTTTTTTTGCATTAGAAACAGCTTTGGCAATAGCATCAACTACTTCCCAAGATTTACCTGTTCAAAGGGAAACTCTTCATTTCCCATCTCACAAAAGCATTACCGCTCTAAATCTAAGCTGTCTACCTCAAGCAGTAACCCTAGTTACTCTATCAATGCTTAAAAGTTCTTCTCTAAACTCTTTTCTTGGTTTTGTAAATTTTCCTCATCCTCTCATATTTTTTTTAGAATCATTAGCCATACTAATAGTTTAAATAATTAAAATTTTAATCCATTTTCTCTAGCAGAGTCAGCTAAAGCTTTCACTCTACCATGGTAAGCAAAACCTCCTCTATCAAAAACTACTTCCTTAATTTTCTCTTTTTTTGCAATTTTTGCAATTTCTTCTCATACTTTTTTAGACATATCAATTTTAGTTCAAACCCTAGTCATTTTTAAATCTGAAGTAGAAAAAATAGTTTTTCATGCTTCATCATCAATCAGTTGAGCATAAATATTAGAATTACTTCTAAATACAGCTAGCCTAGGTTTTTTAGCATTACCACTTACTTGTGATCTTACTCTAATATGCCTTCTAATTCTTTTTAATACTTTTGGTAACATAGATATTAATTAATAATTAATTATAATTTTATACATTATTTAACTTACAAAAACTAACTATTTTCAAGTTTTACCTGCTTTTCTTCTTATATATTCTCAAACATATTTAATTCACTTTCATTTATATGGTTCAGGTTTCTTTTTAGCTTTAATTTTTGAAGCAAATTCTCAAACCAACTGTTTATCTATTCAAGAGATATGTAAAATATTTTTTGCTTTTTCATCAATTTCAGCCTTAAGATCCGAAGGTACAATCATTTCTACTTTATGAGAATAACCTATACTTAGAATAATTTTGTTTGCTTGAACTTCAAATTTATAACCAACTCCGTTTATTTCAAGAGATTTCTTATATCAATCAGTTACTCAAACTACCATATTATTTATAATAGCTCTAGTAGTTCCCCACATAGCAACATTTTTTTCATTTAAAGGAGTAACTAAAATTTGTTTTTCATCAATACTTACCTTAACTTCATCATCTCTATAGTTAAAAGACAATTCTCAAAGCGGTCATTTAACTTTTATATTATTACCAGACAAGCTAGCCTCTACTTTATCAATTAACTCCACAGGAGATTTTCCTATTCTTGACATATTTTTTTTGTTAAAAATAAACTGGATTAATCTTTAATAAAAGATTTCTCATTTAAAATTTTATAATTAAAACACTTCACAAAGCAGTTCTCATCATACATTCAGACTTCTAGCTTCATAACCAGTAATAACTCACTTAGGAGTAGACACTATAAAAATTCATTTACCGTTTTTAGATTTTTTTATATCTCAAGCAGAAATATAGATTCTTTGTCATGGTTTGCTTATTCTTTTCAAAGTAGGAATATATTTAGTAACTCTAACATCATTTAGTGATACTTTAATAGTTTTTTTATTACTTTTCTCTTCAAGAATTTCAAGCTCAGCAATATATTTATTTTTCTTAAGAACCTTTAAAATATTTGCTTTAATAGAAGAATATGGAACATTAAATTCTTCTAATCTAGCCATATAAGCATTTCTGATTCTTGTTAATAAATCTGCAATTGGATCTATTATCATAACTCGTAAATTAAATATTAAATTTTTTATTTTTTACCAACTTGATTTTCTCACACCTGGCAATTCTCAAGCATTCGCTTTTTCTCTAAAACAAATTCTACATATATCAAAAGATCATAAATATCATCTAGTTCTTCAACAAACAGAGCATATATTAAAAACTTTAGTTGCTTGTTTTGGTTTTCTACCTTGCTTCAAAGCTCTAAGAAACTTTGTTTTTAATTTATTTGCTTTAGCTATTTTTGATTTTCTAGCCATCTTAATTTTTATTAAAAATAAATTATTCCGTTAAAGACGGAATCACGCTTTTAACGTGACTATTTAGAAAAAGGAAATCCTAATTCTTCCAAAAGAACCTTTCATGAGTTACTATCTTTAGCTGTGGTTTTAACTGTTATTTGTAAACCATGGGTTTTAACAACATCAACTTGCGGTACTTCTAAGAAAATAGTATGCTCTTTAACTCAAAAATTATAATTACCTTGCTTATCAAAGCCTTTTTTATTGATTCATCTAAAGTCTCTAACCCTAGGAAGAACAATGTTAACAAGCTTATCTAAAAAGCTATACATATTTTCTCATCTCAATGTAACACTAAGCCCAACAGGCATACCTGCTCTTAATTTAAAGTTTGAAATTGCTTTTTTAGCATATCTAACAGTGGGAGCTTGACCAGTAATCAAAGCTAAGTGCTCCTTCAAAGGAGAATAATCTTTATTTCAAGACCTTATATAAGTTCAAATTCACATATTTAGAACTACTTTTTCCAATTTTGGTATGTCCATAACATTTTTTATCTCAAGTTTTTCCTTTAGCTTTGGAGCGATATCTTTATTATATTTTTCTCTAAGAGACATTTTTTGTTTATCTTACAAAAATAAATTTATTATTATTTTATTATAGCACTAGCAGCATCTTTCTTTGCTCAAGATTTTACAGCAATTTTAGAAAATCTAAATTTTTTCTTTTTTCACTTCTCTTGTATAGTTACAAAACCAATTCTAGTAGCTTTATCAGTAAAAGGACAAATAAGCATAACATTTGAAGAATCAATAGGTTTTTCAAATTTAACAATTTGACCTGGATTAGTTCACATTTTTTTAATATGTTTAGTAACCATATTTACTCCTTTCACAACAAGCTTGTTTTTATCTTTCAAAACCCTTACAACTTCAGCTTTGGTTTTTTTATCTTTTCATGAAATCACGATAACTTTATCTCAAGTTCTTATTTTCATAAATATATATTAAATATTAATATTTTTTCTTTAAAGTTTATATTCAAAACTATAATACCTCAGGAGCTAAACTCACAATTTTTTGATAACCTTTCTTTCTAAGCTCTCTAGCAACAGGACCAAATATTCTAGTTCATTTTGGATTACCAGAATCATCAATAATAACACAAGAATTATCATCAAATCTAAGATATCACCCATCTTTTCTCCTAACTTCTTTACTTGTTCTAACTATAACAGCTTTTACGACTTTTTTCTTTTTTACTTGTCCGTTAGGGTCTGCTTTTTTTACTGTACACACAATAACATCACCTATTGAAGCGTATCTTCTATGAGAACCTCATAAAACTTTAATACACAATACTTCTCTAGCTCATGAATTATCAGCAACAGATAATCTTGATTCAGTTTGTATCATAAAGATTAACTTTTAGTAAATTAAATTTATATTATAAAGTAACTAATTCCCATCTCTTTAGTTTAGAAAGAGGTCTAGATTCTTTAATAATAACAACATCTCAAATTTTTGATGAGTTTTTTTCATCATGCGCATGAAACTTATTAGTTACTTTATATCTTTTTTTATATTTTGGATCACTTTTGTAAGTATCAACTGAAACTACAATAGTTTTATCCATTTTATTGCTGGTAACAATACCTTTAATTGTTCTCATAATTTTAGTTCAATTATTTATTATTTATTTAACCAATATTATAATCATTTTCTCTTGCCACAGTTTTAATTATGGCTATATGTCTCCTAAGAGCTTTTATCAAATGAGTTTGCTTAAGTTCTCATAAGCTTTTTTTCATAGATAGTTCATACAATTTTTTTGATCTCATAGTTAGTTCTTCTTTCAAAGATTTGCTATCTAATTTTTTTAGATCAGATGGTTTTTTAAGTTTTAATTCTTTCATAATTTTTTACTCAGCTAATATTTTAGTTTTTACAGGCAACTTATAAGATGCCAGCCTAAAAGCTTCCTTTGCAACTTCTGGAGTAACTCATGTTATTTCAAACATAATTCTACCAGGTTTTACAGGAGCTCTATATCACTCAATAGATCATTTACCTCAACCCATAGGAACTTCCAAAGGTTTAGCAGTATAAGCTTTGTCTGGAAAGATTCTTATCCAAATTTTACCTCATCTTTTTATAAACCTAACCATAGCTCTTCTAGCTGATTCTATTTGCCTAGAAGTTATATAACCTCTAGTTGTTGCTTTAATAGCATAATCACCAAAAGCAATAGTGGAACCTTTAATAGCCTTTCATTTAAGTCTTCATCTAAAGGTTTTTCTATATTTAGTTTTCTTTGGTTGTAACATTTTAAGTACAATTAGTATATAATTTTATATAATTAGTCAAGTTTTATTTGCGTTTTTTATAAATATCTCATTTATATATCCATATTTTCAATCCTAGAGTTCAATAAACAGTCTCAGCTCTAACACTAACATAATCTATATCTGATCTAATAGTTTGAGTAGGAATATTTCATTGTTTAAATGTTTCTTTTCTAGCAATTTCAGCTCAGTTAAGCCTTCATCAAACTTTAATTTTAATTCATTTTGCTCATGAATCCATACTTTTAGAAATTGCTTGTTTTATTGCTCTTTTGTAAGGCATTCTTTTCTCAATTTGATTTTTTATATCAAATCAAACAATTTTTGCATTTAGTGCTGGGTTTTTAATCTCTTTAACATCAATTAAAGTTTTTTTAGCTGTTTTTTTAGATATTATATCTTGAATTCTCTCTAAATTTTCTCATGTTTTTCAAAGAATAAGAGAAGATTTTATAGTATAAACATCAACCCTGATCAAATCTTGCTCTATTGAAATCAATATATCTCAAACAGGAATTCAGGTCAATTCTTTATCAAGAATTTGTCTAATGGTGAGATCTAAAGATAATTCAAGCTTATAAGTTTTTTTATCAGAAAACCAAGCAGATTTCCAAGTTTTAATATATGGAATTCTAAAAGAAATTGGACTTACTTTATGTCACATATTTTTTATTGTTATTAATTAATACGGATTATTATCTACCAAGCCTAGCGGAATAATAAACTCTCAAATATTTTAAGTTAATAATTATGATATTAGTTACTATAAAGCAAATAATATCAACAAATCTTTTAATGAAAAGACTTATGTTATTACCTAACTTGAAGCTCTAAAGAAATATTAGAGGTTCTTTTCAAAATTGGATGCATTCTTCATCTAGATATAGGATTTCATCTCTTGTAAACGATTCACTTATTCACGCAAACTATATCAATCATAAGATTTTCTATTTTTTGTCAATCATTATTTTGAGCATTACTTACAGCAGAATGAACAATTTTATACAATATATTAGCACCTTTTTTAGGAGCAAATTTCAAAAATTGTAACGCCTCTTCTGCTTTCATTCATCTTATAATAGAAGCAACTACTCTTAGTTTTTTAGGAGAAATCCTTATATTTTTCCCGTAAGCTTTCATATATATACTTAATTAAATATTATTTTTTTCAGCCATGACCCTTAAAAGTTCTAGTAAGAGAAAACTCTCACATCTTATGTCAAACCATTTCTTCAGTAATAAAAACTGGAGTGTGTTTCTTTCAATCATGAACACCAAATGTATGTCATACAAATTCAGGAATTATAGTACATGATCTTGACCAAGTCTTAATTACTGTTTTTTTTCCCGAGTCATTCATTTTTTCCACTTTTTTTAAAAGTTTTTCATCAATATAGGGTCATTTTTTTAAACTTCTTGCCATTTTTATTTATATAAAATATAAAATATAATTAAACCATCAATTTACCTTTTCTTGTTTTTAAAATCCATTTGTTTGTGGATTTTTTTCTACTTCTAGTTTTATAACCTAAAGCAGGCATACCCCAAGGGGTTTTAGGAGCTTTCATACCTATTGAAGAATGTCATTCTCAACCTCAATGCGGGTGATCTACAGGATTCATAGATTTACCAAGAACAGTTGGTCTTTTTCACATCCATCTAGACCTTCAAGCTTTTCAAATAACGGTCTGATTGTGATCAGGGTTAGAAACTTGTCCCAAAGTAGCATAGCATTTTTTATGAACCAACCTAATCTCTCATGAAGGCATTTTTACCTGAGTATAATCTCCTTCTTGAGAAACTATATAAGCGGTAGCTCAAGCTGTTCTTACAGAGCTTGCTCATTGTCACACTATAAGTTCAACATTATATACTTTCAACCCGGTTGGAATATTTCCAATCTCCATTCTATTACCAGAAGTTAGTTCTGTTTTTTCATCGGTAATAATAGTGTCTCATACTTTCATTTGGGTATGAGCAAGAACATACCTTCTCTCACCATCTGCGTAACAAACAAGAGAAATAAAAGCTGTTCTATAAGGATCATATTCTATGGTCTCTACTTTTGCTTTAATTCCTTTCTTATCAACTCAAAAAAAGTCTACTAATCTATATTTTTGAGTATGTCATCATCCTTGATGCCTAACCGTTAGTCTTCAGGTATTATTTCTACCAGAATGCTTCTTCAATTTAATAGTTAGGGGTTTATAAGGCTTTGAATGAGTTAGTTCATCGAAACAAACAACTGTCATTCATCTTCTACCAGGAGTAGTAGGTTTAAATTTCTTAATTCCCACGGTACTTTTATTTTAAGAATTAAATTATTTTGTAATAGAAAAATCTATTTTATCTTCAGGGTTTCTCAGTTTCACATAAGCTTTTTTAGTAGTTTTTTTTCTAATTTGTAATCATTTTCTACCGTTTTTAAATTTTTCTCTAGTATTTACCATATTCACATCACTTACTTCAACTCAATACAATTCAAATATAGCTTTTTTAATATCTATTTTTGTTGAACTTTTATCAACTGTAAACACATAAGTATTATTAGTTAGCTCAAGTTTTGAGGTTTTTTCAGTAACTATAGGTTTTTTAATTAGTCTATATAGTCTCATTGGTTTAAAATTAATAACTATTTATCTTAGGTTTATTTTTTGAAAAGATTTTCAATTCAAACAAAGGCTTAAGCTCTTGAGTTCAATTCTTCAATCGAATCTTTAAGCAAAATCAAACTATCATATTTAAGTAAGTCTTTTACATTTAGATAACTCAACATCAAATTTTTCACATAAGAAAGGTTGTTAGTTGATTTTGTTACAGTATCATTTTTCTCTTTTAGGGCCAAAATAACTTTTTCGTTTATCGGTAAAGATTTCAATATTTTATCCATTTTTTTAGTCTTAATTTCATTTAAAGATAGTTTATCTAGAACGATAAGTTTTTCGTTTCTAACCTTATCAGACAACAAAATATTAATAGCAAGTCTTCTTTCTTTTTTATTCATAGAAATAGTGAAATTTCTATTATTTCTTGGTCAAAAAGCAACTCATCATTTTTTTCTAATAGGAGATCTATTTGAACCCATTCTAGCTCTACCAGTACCTTTTTGTCTATAAATTTTTCTAGTAGAACCTCTTCTTTCTCATCTAGTTTTAGTATGAGCAACATTTAGCCTAGCATTTGATAGTTGATAAACTAATGCTCTATGAACTATGTTTTCGTTTGGCTCTAAACCAAAAACAGACTTATTTAGTTTAACAGTTCATTTTTCTTTACCTAATTCAGTATACACTTTAATTTCCATTTGTAAGAAATATTTAATAATTAAAAAATGATATTTACAAGCGAATTTCTAGCTCAAGGCACTCAACCTCTTACACCTATAATTTTAATATCTTTATTTATCAATTCTATAGGAACTTTTTTTATATTTACAGCAATGTCACCATGATGTCCGTGCATCTTCTTTCATTTATGTGTTCTAGTTGGTTTTCTATTACCTATAGAACCTAAAGCCCTATGAAACTTTGAACCATGTCATGCAGGTCAACCGTGAAAGTTGTGTTTTTTCATAGCTCAAGTAAATCATTTTCATTTTGATTTACCAACAAGATTAACAAACTCAATTCCATCAAGAGAATCTAAACTGATCTCATCTCCCACCTTAAATTTTTCTTTATCTTCAGGATTTATAGGAAATTCTTTAGTTAAAGAAAATTCTTTCTTGTTAAGTGTAGTTTTTCATTGAGGAAGTAATTCTCATTTTTCTATATCTCATTGAGAATTTTTTCATACAATACCTACAACCATAGCTTCATATCAATCTTTTTCTATTGTTTTAAATCAAACAACTTTTAAGCTTGGAACTTCCAATAAGGTGATAGGGATAAACTTATCTCATTTCACAATCCTAGTCATTTCCAGTTTTTTAGCTAAAATTCAAGCCATTTTAAAATGATTATAAATTAAAGTTAGAGGTTAAACTTTTTCTGTATAAAACAGCTAGTTTAACTTAACCTCTTCAAAGAACTTCCGAAATATATTTTTCAAGAAAGCTTCTCAATTATATGAAAAATATTTTAAATGCAAAACTTTTTGTATACATTTTTTAAATATGGATATTAATTAATTTAATAATTAATAATTTTATTTGGTTTATGTTATAATTATATATAATAGCTATTATATTTTAAAAAAACAATATGTGAGACATTTTTTTCATTTTTTTAGTTCTTGTGAGCGCTCTTTTAAGTTCAGTTCATGCGACACTTATGAAAACCTCTAAAAATAGAGGAGTGACAATAATAACTACAAGTATTTTGTATATAATGTTGGGTATATTTTTAGCATTTATATTTCCTCTTCCTTCTTTAAAAGCTCTATATTATATAATTGTTGCCTCTATTTTTACAACTATTCAAGTACTAGCATCGCATTTCGCTCTTAATAAATGAGATTTAACTCTTGTTTGGCCTTTTCAGGCATGAATAAAATTCTTAACCACTGTTATAGTTTCAATGTTTATTTTTAATGAAGCCATAAAAATAAACATAATAATAAGTATAGTATTAATTATTATTTCCATATTTTGTATTAAACCTCTCAAAACAACAAATATTGACATAAAAGCTATTTTGTGATCAATACTTTTTTGAGTAAGTCTTTCTATACAATTACTACTTACAGCAAAAGGGATCCAATATGTGTCACATCCGTGAAGTTATATTGCTTGGGATTTTATAATAAGTTTACCTATAATTATAAGTGCATATTTTATTTATAAAAAGGAAATTAATATTAAAAATATCAAAAAAAACTTCAAACATAACTTTTCTATTATGTTTACAGATATGTTAAGTTATAGTATTATTTTATATCTTTTTTATATGGTAAATGTAACAGAGGTATTTATATGGAGACAAGCAAGCTTACTTTTTACATTGATTATAGGATATTTCTTTCTGAAAGAAAAAACCAATTTTATGAGAGTTTTAGGATTTTTAATTTTAGTTTTTGGTTTGGTAATAAGTAAAATTTAAAATTATCTATATTTAACTTATTAAATATCTACAAACTATAATAAAAAACTTGGTATTAACCAAGTAGTTTTTTATTTTCAATATCTCTTTTTTCTATTATTTTTTTTATTTTATCCATAATCTCAGGATGTTTTTTCAAAAGTTCTTTTATGGAAAAATCAAGAATTATTATCAAAGATGAGTCTTCTATAGCTTTTGCTCAAGCCATTCTTTGAGTTTCTTCTCAAAATAAAGCCATTTCTCAAAAAATATCCTCAGCTTGAACATATCATAAAACTGTTTCGCCTGCTCAATTTTTTTTAAATACCTCTATTTTTCAGCTTTTTAAAAGATACATAGAATTAGCAATATCTCATTGTGAGAATATTATTTCTCAAGCTTTTATAAATCTTTCTTGACAAAACATTTCTAAAAAGCTTAATTCTTTGCTGTCTAAACTTTTTAATATTTCTATTCAATCAAACATAGACATAGCTACCTTTTTAATAAATATTATTTTTGTATTTCAATCTTATATAATTCTAACATATCTCACTCTTGTATGTCAAGTTTTCATTCAAATCTTATTCAACACTCAAGTGGTCACTCAAGCTCTTTTACCTCTTCTACTCATTGTTTTAATGATACTGCTCTTCATTCTCATACTTTTTTATTCTTTCTTATAACTCTAATAGAACAATCTTTCTCTATTTTATTTCACTCAGGAAGGGATACTCATAGAATAAGAAACTTTTTATCTGTATAAAATATAGCTAATACCTTTGATTCTCATAAACTAATTTCTATTTCTTTTGGATCAAGCATTCAATTAACTATTTTTTCTATTCTTTCAGTTATATGATATATCACTTTAGAATTTATGTACTCAACAAAACTTTTTTCAAGTAATTTTTTAGCACTAGGAATAAGTCATATATTAAATCAAACAAGTATAGCTTGTGAAGAGTTAACCATTAATACATCTCATTGAGTGATATTACCAACTCAAGAGTGAATTATAACTATACTAGTATCATCTGTAGAAAGTTTTAAAAGTGAAGACTTTATGGCTTCTAAACTTCAGTTTGTGTCTGCTTTAACCAATATTTTTAATTGTTTTAAATTTCAAGCCTTTATTCTAGACATAAGTACATCTAAACCTGAAGTTTCATTTTTTTTGATATTAGAGGTTATTTGTGAATACTCCAAAGACTTAGATCTAGCAATAGAAGAGTTAGCTACTACCTGAAGAACATCTCAACCATTTACAACTTTATCAAGTCAAATAATTAAGATTGGATCTCATGGAAACGCTTTTAAAAGTCATCTATTTTCAAAATTTTTCATTGTCCTAATTTTTCCAAAAGAATCATTACAAACAATATTATCTCACTTATTTATATTTCAAGTATTAACCAATACTGTAGCAACTGGTCATAAAGTTTTATCTAAATGCGACTCTATTACAGTAGCTACTCAAGCCCTGTCTGGATTTGCCTTTAACTCTTTCATATCAGCTACAAGTATAAGTATTTCAAGAAGTTCGTCTATTCAAAATCATGATTTAGCAGAAACAGGGATCATAGGAGTATCTCATCCCCAGTCTTCGGGGGTAAGTCAATTTTCAGATAGTTGTCATTTCACATGATCAGGATTAGCTCAATCTTTATCCATTTTATTTATAGCAACTATAACGGGGATCTGCGCTTGCTTAGCATGAGATATTGATTCTAGTGTTTGAGGTTTTACTCATTCATCAGCAGCTACGACTAATATAGCAATATCAGTGGCTTTTGCTCATCTAGATCTCATAACAGTAAAAGCCTCATGTCATGGGGTATCTAAAAAGGTAAGTTTTTTTCAATTTTGTTCTACTTGATATGCTCAAATACTTTGGGTTATTCATCAAGCCTCACCAAGAACTACTTTTGACTCTCTAATGATATCTAAAAGTGAAGTTTTTCAGTGGTCTACATGTCACATTATACTAACGACTGGCGGTCTTTGTTTAAGCCTACTAGAATCATCCTCTATGAGTAAATCGGCTATATCTCCAGATATCAAATCCTTAACACTAACTCATTTAGAATTATCTTTTTCAAGTTTAACTTCAAAAGATTCTGCTATTATACAAGCAGAGTCAAAATCTATTTTAGAATTTATATTAACCATCATACCATTTTTCATAAACTCAGCTATAAGTCTAACAAGTGGTACTCAAATTTTTTCTGAAAATTCTTTCAAACTAAAAACCTCAGGGATAGTTATTGTTTCTCAGCTACGTAAAGTTAGATTTTGTTTAATATCTTCAACTTTTTTCTCTTGTTTTAATGATTTTGCTATTTTATTTGATCTAGTAAAACTAGTATCTATAGGGTCTTGCTCATAAAATTTAAATTTTCATCTAGTTTTATTTTTAGAAAATCATTTAGATTTTTTTGGAAAAGCACTATCATAGTTTTTCTTTTCTCATTTTTTTATTCCTCATTTAATCTTATCTTCTCAAAAATTTTTATTTTTCTTTTCTATGTTATTTTCAGAGTTTTTAATATTAGAGAATTTTCAATTATGGTTTGGGGTATTATTAGTTTTATTTTCACTAAAATTAGTTTCTTTTTTCGTGCTTGGTTTAGTAGGAGTATTTTTATGTCTAGGCTTAACAATACTTACTTTTTGAACAAAAGATTTTTTATCGTTTGATTGAGGAACAGATTTAGAATTTTTTATAGGTTTTGGTTCAAAACTAGATTCAGAATTTCAAGAAGCTAAAGAAACAGAAGAAATATTTTTCTCTTCTACTTTTTTAACTATTTTTTTTACTACTTTTTTTGCTTTTATTTTAGGTTTTGAGTTATTATCAGCAGTTTTTGATTCCGATGAAGCAGAGTCAATAGAACTATAATAATCATCAACAAGATTTTTTTCTAGCATTAAATTAATTTACATATAAATATTGGCATAAATATAATATTTTTTGCTTTTTTGTCAAAAGAAAAGCAAAGATAGTCTAGATTTTAAAAAAGATTTAGTTTATTATGATTTAGCCAAAAATACATTTATAATTAAATTTGTTTTTAAATAAAATTTATGATATCATATAAATGCTAATATAATTTAATACTTAAAATTTACAACATTATGTGAAAATATTAATGGAAAATAAATTTAAAGCAAAATTTTATAAAAAACAAGTAAAAATAATTTATTTATTAAAATAATAAAATAAAAATGTCTGAAAATATATTTAATTTAGAGATATTCAAGTGAATAGAAAAATCAATAGTGGAAGAAATAATATTAGCGGCACCTGAAAAAACATTTGAACCATGAGAAATTATTCTTCTTGAATGAAGTGAATCAAATTGAGAATGATATATAATAAAATCATGAAAAGTTAAAGTTTCAATAAATGGGAAAAAAATAGCAGAATTACAAACTGGAAATATTTTTTGAGAAATAGCTCTTTTAAATGAAGAAAAAAGAACAGCTACTGTAGAATCAATAGATAAAACAGAAGTGATAGTTTTAACTCTAGAAAATCTAATAGATCTGATAAACAATGATGCTAATAAGATAAACAAAGAAATAATAAGAAGGATTGAAGAAAATATAGAAATATAAAAAGATGTTGCCTAGGCAACATCTTTTTATATTATTTCATGTTTAATTCTAACTGTTGTTTTCAACTAGTTAATTCATGGCTAGTGATTTTGTCATTACTAATCGCAAAAGAACTATCTCATATCCATAATGCTCTTTTTATAAAACTATTATTAAAATTCCAACTTCTAGAGGCTATGTATGATTGTATGGTTGAATCAGCATAACAATAAGAAGGTACATAGTAATTATTTTTTGGTGGACAATAAGTAGATCAATTTAGTAGTTTTTTACATTCACCCACCTCTTGTTTTTTAGAAAAATATTTACTGCATTCTTTATTTCTTTGTTCTTCTATTAAATCAGTATTTATATGTGTTATTTTATACTTTTCGTTGATTCAAGAATCTTTATCTATATTAAACGCAATCAGTCCATTAAAGAAATCTATGTGCTTATAGCTTTTTTTATTTTCATTAGTATAAATAGTTGATGGTAATAGTAATATATTTTTATTTGAGTTCCACATAAACATTCTAGGGTTATGCAGTGCTTCACTTCTACTTCAACTATCTCAAAGGGTTTTTGTAAATTTTTGTTTTACTATTATTCATTTATAATCTCAAGATTTACATTTTTTATTTTCAAGTTGAGTTAAATTAGAATCTCAACATTTTTTATCATAATTTATTTCATACAAATCTAATTTTATTCATCAATTTCTAACCCCTCACCACTCATTTTCATAAGTATCATAACCTAAACCTATCAAATGTGTGTCATTATAAGGATGAAGGTAGGTTGAATAACCAGGTATTTTTAGTTCTCCTAGTATTTTAGGATTTTTTTGATCGCTTAAATCTATAGCAAAAAGTGGGTCAACTTGCTTAAAGGTAACTAAAAACAGTTTATCTCACATAAACCTAGAACTTCTAAATGTTTCTCCTGGGGCTAATTCTATCAAACTAGAATATTTTTTTAAGTCTTTATCTAATATGTACAAATTAGTATGCCTCTCATTTATTCTTCACCAAGAATTTATACTTGTTATTATTCTAAATTTACCATCCTTTTCATCCATACTATATTGATTTAATGGACTACCAGGTATTATATTTGAATTTTTATAATCTAAACTGTCTTTATTGATAGCTAGTTTGTGAATAAGTGTGTTTGTACTTCATCCATAATAGTAAGGCATCAAACATCATACTTTAGCTCCACATTTATAATTATGAGAATTATAAATCCTATCAGTTAAATACAAATTATTTGTACTCATATAAATTTCAGCGTTATTTCAAGCAATAACTTTTGTTTTTACTTTTTCTTGGGTATTTTGTGTATCAATTATAGAAATTATATTATAACTAGGACTAAAACCATGCTGATTAAGGGTTTCACTATTTGGTAAAACATATTCTATTTCATTACATTTAGCAACATTTCAAGAAGATACATTAAAAGGGTATGTTTTATTTTTTATTTTTAAATTTTGTTTTGTCTTATTAGATGTTTTAGAAATATCTATCTTCTTAGGTATTATTTTATCTGAACTAATATTTATATTGCTATCTTTTTTAAAAATGTGATAAGGTATGTTAAAGTTATTTTCTGAAACTACATATAAATATTTACCTATTTTTCTAGATTTGGTTAATCTTCAGTCGTTAATATACAATTTCTTTAGTTCGGGTTTAGATTTATCTTTCATATCAAAAACAATCGCATATGTTTTATTATTTCTATTTATCCAATAAGAGGAATATTTTTTATTATCTCTAGAATATCAACTAGCCAAAATAGTAAGCCTATTTTCACTAATATATATTTGAACTCAATTGAAAAAACTCGGAATTTTTACTTTTTTTACAATGTCTAATGTTTTAGAATTAACAATGTATATATATTTTTTATCTTTGTAATTTCATCTATCATTATAATAATATATATAATCTCAGTCTGTTTTTATTATATCAGCTTCATCAACTCATAAAACTTGAGTATTTGTTTTAGAATAGTCTTTTTTATTATTAGATACACTAGAGTCTTCTAATACTCATCTTGATTCAGAATTTACAGAATCTAAAG
Source organism: uncultured bacterium (assembly GCA_963922865.1). Classification (GTDB taxonomy): domain Bacteria; phylum Patescibacteriota; class Gracilibacteria; order BD1-5; family UBA6164; genus CAWUJK01. Next base: position 23,793 of record CAWUJK010000016.1, read on the forward strand.
ATGTTTGTCTATACAAAACAGGGTATGGTCTTTTTTTAGAATTTGTCCAATAATTTTTTATATAGTTTCACATCACACTTTCCAAAGATTTACAGCTTCCAAAAGATTTTAATTTAAAATCAACTTCCAATTCTTTGATTTCATTTTTGTTTAATTCTTGAGATATAGAATCATCTTCAAGTGAAGCAATACTTGAATTTAAAAATAAACTTAAAATCAAAAAAGAAAAAACTAACCTAATAATTATTTTCATTGACATAATTTAAAATTAAAAAATAAAACATACACGGTGTTATGATAGTTTTTTTGAATAAAGTTGCAAACTAATTTACTAAAAAACTATTTTAATAAAAATATTTTTCAATCTTTAGTTTCTAAATATATTTTATCTGAAATATTATATATTTTTGAAACTTTATTTTTCAGTTGCTTTAATAAATAGTTGGTTTTATTTTGTTTGTCATAAAAAATAATTAAATCTCAGGACAGTTTAGAAAATCAAAAGTTATTTTTTCTTGCTTTGTCTAAATTATTTATTACTCAAATATAGTTACCATGAGAAATAGTATAGTCTCAAAAAAGAGAAAAATATTCAAGTTTATTGTTGTTTAAATTAAAATTATAGGCTCAAACCTTGGATGAGATAATAAGATTGTTATTTCAAATACTTTTAATATAGTAGATTTTAGGAATAAAAATAATCTCTGTAAATTGACTAGTATTTTTATTGTAGATGTAGAGTTTATTTTTTAATTGTTTGTAATAATTTTTAGAGCTATTATATACTTTTTCATAAAAAATATCATTAACTTTATATCAATTAGATTTTTCAAAGCTAGAATCTTTAATTTTATCAAATAAAATATCTTTTTTTAAATAGATCTTTAGCTTATTTTTTTTTCAAATATCAATATTTTCTTTATAATTTATATAATTATTCTTTTTTATCATCAATTCATACTCAAAAGGTGGAATATTTTTTATAATACAATTAGATTTTTCACAAAAAAACTCTTTTTTAAATTTAGAATTAATTAAACTTCATGAAAAATTTTCTACATTGGAGTTTATATTAAAACTTGTAAGTTTTAATTCAAAAAAATATTTGTAAAACCCATAAAAAAATAGCATAAAACATAAAATAATCAAAAATCAAAGAAATCTATTTGAAAATTTCATTTTAAAAATAATTAATAAATACAAAAAAATACTACTCCAGTCAAGAGGCTTTTAAAGTATTTTTCATAAGACAAGCAACAGTGAGCATTCAAACCCCTCAAGGAACAGGTGTTATTTTAGCTCAAAGTAAATCAATTTGTTTTGTGTCAGCGTCTCAATAAATTTTTCAATCAATATTTGTAAATCAAACATCTATTATTAAAGAATTCTTTTTTATCATTGAGGCTCTTAAAATACCAGGAACTCAAGTAGCAACAATAATTATATCTGCCATTTTGGTAAAATTTTCTAAGTTTTTAGTTTTACTATTACAACTAATAACACTGGCTTGAGCATTTATTAATAAATTTACAATAGGTTTTCAAACTATATTACTTTTTCAAATTACAACCACATTTTTTCAGGCTAAATTTATATTTTCACTTTTAAATATTTCCATTATTCATAAAGGAGTACAAGGGATAAATCAAGAATAATCTCAAATCATAAGTTTTCAGACATTTAAAGGATGAAAACCATCTACATCTTTTGATGGACAAATAGAGTTTATAACAAGTTTTTCATCAATATGTTTTGGTAAGGGTAGTTGAACTATAAATCAATTCACTTCTCTTGATTCATTGAAATTATCTATAACATTCAATAAATTTTGAGTATTAATTGTCTCATCAAGCTGTTCTAATACAAAGTTAATTCCAATATAGTGAGCCCATTTCTTTTTTTGTTTTATATAGCTTAAAGAGTTTTTATTGTTTCAAACTAAGATAATTCATAGAGTTATTTTTTTTCCAGATTTTGAAACTTTTTCTTTTAATTTTTCATAAATTTTATTTGCTATATTTTTTCATTTTATAATCATAATCAAATTTTCAAATTAATTATTTAGAGATTATAGTTAAAAAATATTAAAAAACAAAAAAAAGCAATTATGCTTTTTTTATTTTTTGTTAATTTTTAAAAAATTTTTTCCTAAAATAGATAAAACTTCAAAGCAAAAGTCATACTAATATCAATATCCAAGTTTCTGCTCAAGTTTTAGGTACTTCAGCAGAGTTTAAAGCTACCTCTCAAGTTTCTTCTCATATATCTTCTATTGGTTTTTTGTTCTCAATATTAATAGATTCAGTATCTATTGAAGATAGTGATTCAGTTTTGAAATCATATATAGAATTCGATACAGCATAACTGAAATCTCATTCTAGAGAAATACTAAACATCATAACTATATACTTAGAATTATCTAATAGTTGATCTTTTAACAACACATCAACTTGTTTTTTATTTTCAAGATTAATTTCTAATCAATTATTATTATGTTCTCTTAAAAGTTTAATATCAACAGATTCTGATTTTATAGATTTTTTAAAATAAATTTCAATATTTTTTGAATCAGATATGACAAGTTTCTCGATTCAATCTGAACTACTTCAGTCTATTTCAGTTGAAATATTTATAGCTTCTGTATTAAAATCAATACTTCATTCTGCTCAATATACTGACAATAAACTATAAGAAGTATTTTTTTCTAATTGTTTATCTAGAGCGAGGTGAACTAATTTATCATTCTCTAAATCAAGAGAAATTTTACTAGTTTTCAAATATCTAAAAACTTTTATATCAGACTTAATATCATTTGTGTTTGTTTGTATATCTTTATCAAAAAATATTTTTAGTTTGTTTGATTGTTTAGAATTGATATCTATAATAGATATTTCAGTTTCCTCGGCAAATACACTAAACACAAAAAACAAAGATATAAAAAATAGAAATATTAATTTAAAAGGTTTCATAAAGTTTAGAAATTATTTAATAATATTATACGAACTCTATTATCTCATAAAAGTCATAAAAAGCAAAAGAAATAAAAAGATTTTGCTAAACTATTAACAAAACCTTTTTATTTAAACCATATTTATTTTTCTAGAAGTACAGTTTTATTTAGAAGATAAATCATATCTTGTCTTTTAATTCCAAGATTAGGATTAAAAATAAAGTTATCAT
>CAWUJK010000017.1:0-25323 GCA_963922865.1 uncultured bacterium
ATCAAAAACTACTATCTTTATCTACCAAACCATAAGTTATAGCTATTCATAAAATAACAAAAGCTAAAACATCACGAGGCCACATACCTAATCAAACAAGCACAGAATCTTTATGTGATAAACTTGCAGTATACTTTGAAGCATAATATGCTGCTAAAAACTGTAAAGTTCAAACAAAGACAAATAATACAAATCAATAAAAAAATATTTCTTTGAAATTATGAAAATCTATAATTAATTGAGTTCAAAGATATATAAAAAATATAGGTCATAAAAAATGATTAGCAATAGAATAAATAACATCAGTCAAACTAGAATGTCATAAATCTATAGAGTTATCATCTCAATGATGAAACATTTCTCTATTTAAAATAAGTCATGTTAGATAAGCTCAAATTGCTGCATGCAATCACATAAAGTGAGAAAACATTGCCAAAAAAATCATCAAAAATAAAATAGTAGGAATAAGTATTTCAACTTTATGAAATTTTTTAGTAAACCATTTTAGTCAAAAAATATTTGTTATAAATATAATCAATTTTCTAGTTCATTTATGTTTTTTATGATCTTCTTTTGTTTCAGGGAATATAACCGTTGCCAATATAAAAAAAACAACAAAACATCATACTAAAAGAAGTAATTTTAATGAAGTTCAAACTATAATTTCAGATATACTTCACTGTCATGTTTCTAACAATACAAAGGTGGAAAAAACAGCTGACATAAAAAATATAGAAATAAAGTTATCTGCCATAGCAGCTGCTATTATTGAATTAGCAGCTGGAGTTTTATGAAGTTTAAGTGATTGTAATACTCAAATAGTATAAGGAACTGCAGTTGCTGTAAATATAAATCAAGCAACAACTGATTCATTAAAACTAAATCATAAAATTTTAGTTCAAACATATGCTCAAACAAATGGTCATATTGCTCATATTATAGCTATCCATTTATTTTTTATAAATTTTTTTATAAAAGTTTTAGAATCCTCATGCCAACCAGCATAAAACATCAAAAATAGCACTCAAATTTCAGATAGAAAATAAATTATTTTGTTATTTTGTTCTAATATCTCAAATTTAATAGCTAGAAATCAAAGTATTATATAAAGCAAAACATCAACCACTCTTATAGAGTGAGCAATTATTTTTGATACTAGTATTATTCAGAGAAGAAGTGCAAATAAACTTAATGGATCCATCAATTTTTTTTATTCAAATAATAAACTAATATATCATAAAAAACAAAAAAATCTAGAAGTTTTTCTAGATTTTTTTGTTTTTTAAAAAGGTAAGTCTTCAATAGATGCACTTTGAGAGTTTTCTTGATTTGTATTATTTTTAATAGAATTATTATTAGATTCCGGATTATATTCATTTAATGTAAAATAATGAGTATCTCAATATTGTCATACTTCCCTTCTTTTACTCATAGTCATATTTACATATCATTTTTCATTGACATATTTTTGAAGTTTTTCAAAATTGAATGATATATTAAAAAATTCTCCAAACTGTCAATTAATAGCTTTACAACTCGTTCATTCTATATATGTTTTTGCCATATTTTTTGTTTAACAACTAAATTTTTTAGTATTATTATATTTTTTTATTTTTTTGCAATAATTTTTTGATTTCTATATATTTAAATAATTAAACTACTACCAAATTTTTAAAAATACTCAAGCATAATGAACCACAATATACAAAAAAAACATATAACCCAACACTCAAAAAACAAAAGATAAAATCATAATATTTATAACTTTATTTCTTTGTTTTTTTAACTTATCCAAACTACAAATTCATTTTCTCCTAAAATAAAAAATAAGTGAAACGATAAGTAACATTAAGCCAAAAAGTCTAAAATACCATTTGTAATCTCAATAAAAAGTATCTGCTAAAGAGCTAACAAAAGTCAAACTACCAAGTCAAAAAACAAATATCAAAAGTGGAGACAAACAACACATAGATGCAAACAAAATTGGAAGTCATGTTATTTTTAGTATATCTTTAAATTTATTCATAAAATTTTAATATAAAATAAATATAAATTTTGAAAACAAAACTAATTATATTTTATTATTATAAATTTCAAAGTTTTTTGTTTGATAACAAAAACATATTAAATTCTTACAAAAGTAGAAATTTAATATGCTGTTTAAACTATCAATATATTTTGGTATTATTAGAATATAAACTTTATAGAAATAATCCCCCTTACAAAACCCTATAATTATCCCCAAAAGGAACAGCATCTATTCAATACCTAGCAAGATGACCTGCCACATACTCTTGTTGTTCTAGACTCAAGGGTCAACTAGGTCATCTAAACACAGCTGGTGCTCATATAACCCTTTGGGCTCTACGAGTCATTTCCATGATGTTATGAATACCCTTAGGGTTAGGTTGTCAAGGCAAAAAAGCTATATGAGACAAACAAAGTAGTTCATCTATTTTTTCCTTTGTCATAGATACACCTTCTACAACTTCTTGCATAAGAGTAGGATTAATATTTCAAACAACAGAAATAACTCATTTTGCACCATCTCTATGAATATTTAAAAAACTCTCATCATCATTACCAGTCCAAACTCTTATTCATAATCTAGATAATTCTTGTATCCTATCACTTCAATCACACTCTTTTACTCATAAAAAATTTGGATGCCTACTTAAAACTTCTAAAACTTTAATTGGTATAGGCATTGAAGTTCTTGATGCCACAGAATAAATTATTCCAGGTCAATAATCTAATCAACTGTTTAGGTGTCTTATAAGATCATTATTTGAACATTTTATATAATATGGAGGAAGAAGTAAACTTGCATGAGCTCAAGATTTAAATGCATTTTGTGTAAGATGATTTTGCTCTTGTGTACAATTTGATCAAGTTCAAGCATATATTCTCATATTGTATTGATTTGCTATCTTTACTGCTTCACTTATATAATCTATATGTTCTTGATCATTTAAAAAACTGGATTCTCAAGTAGTTCAAGCTATGAGCGCTCAACTTACTCAAGCATTTGAATGTGTTTCTAAAATATTTTCAAGCTCTTCATAATCTATACTTCAGTCAGTGTTATATAATGTTGGTATAGCTGGGATAAAATCATCTGTTGTTTTATCAAAATTTTCCAGCCCAGTGGAAGTTATTGTAATATCTAGATTATCTTGAGGGACTTCTCAAAAATTTAACTCTGGATTATATTCTAATAAATTTTTCATAATATGTTTTTTAATAAATAATATAATTTTGCAAACACATTAATAATTAAAAATCATATTTTGTAAAAAATCTATTCAAATGTAACAAAAATATACAATTTTGTTACATTTGTAACATTATTTTATGCAAAGTGCATTAAAAGCAGTTTTTAAATCTTTTTTGTCAATAATTACTGATATTTCAGTGTATGTAGAAACTATCTCAACTATATTTATATTATGGAAGAGTAGTTGTTTAGTTATATGATAAAACATTCATTTTTGGTATAAAAAATCTTCTGGTAGATAAACTCATATAATAACTAGATTTTCTAGCTTCAATTTATAATCTTTTATATCAGGATTACAAATATTTGTTATAACAGAGATTTCACGACTTCAGTTTATAAATGAAAAATAGCTATTTTGCTTTTCTAGTTTTTCGTAAAGTGCTAGTATTTTTTGATAATTTTTACAATTATTTTCAATATAAAAGATTGAAATATTATCTTTTATATAAAAATCTTTTGGAAGTAGTATTTTTTGTTTCCTACTTGCTACTCAACCATATGAGTATCTAGATAATGCCATTTTTATAGATGATATAGATATTTGTTTTTGCAGTTTATTGTCTATGTATGGTTTTATATATATCGCAAATCATGTTAGGTTTAAATAGTCATTATAAAGTGCATCTTCTATAAAATTGTTTTCTTTTATTACTTGGGTTAGAGCTTCTTTTAGTGTTATCATATGTATTTAGATTTATAGTATATATATAAATATTATACAAAAATTTTTATATAAATGCAAAACATTGTTACGAATGTAACAATGTTTTTATTTTCCAAACTTATCAATTATTTTCCTTCATTCATTAATAAAAGTTGATCTAATTAATTCTTTGTCATCTTCACTCAAGATTTCTAATATTTTCTTTCATCTTTCAAGTCTATTTTTATCATGAAATAAATGTTTTTTTCATTCTTTTTTATATTGATTATACTGTTGCATAATTATTTTTTTAATTTCTCAAAATCATTGAGTTTGAGATAATGTATCTAATAATAGATCATGAGTAAACTTATAACTATCTTTAGAAGTATTAAAAAATGGTTCTTTTTTTTCATCTAAACCTATATCTGCTAATGCGCTTCATAATATAAGTGCTATATAATCTCAACTTATACAAAATGAACCTGCATCTGATAAAAGTTCATGTTTCATACTATCAGTAATTATCACTCCGTTTTTTGGTTGTTTTGTAGAAAAATTATGAAAATTATAGTAGCTATGTAATATAGAGTGAGTTGCTTCATTTGCAACTATCATTTTGAGAAAATTTTCATATGAAGAAGATGTTAATTTTGAAAAATAATTATCATAAAAATTTTTAATAGAATCTATAGAAACTATTCAAAAATTAGATATTGCTATTCATATATAGTAAACATCTCAAAGGCTTTCAACTTCTCATATATTTGCTGATTTAAGTACTTCTTGATTTGAAAACAAACAAGATAATTCAGGTATATAAGATTCAATATTGTAAAATTTAGATATTTTAAGGATTGAATGTAAGTGAGGTACAATTATATGACTATTAGCAAAAAAATGTTTTGATACCTTATTATATTCAATCATATATCATATCCTTTCTTCAGCTAAGGATTCAAAAGATTTAGAAAAATCTGGTAAAGTATTTTTAGATAATTTCACTAAAAAATCCCAAAAATCTTTTTGTGAGTTAAATTGTTTTTTATTTTTATGAAATTCACCAATAAATTTATCAATTCATAGTTTTATTGATTCCTCTGAATTACTACAGTTTAAACAATCATCTATATTTTGTTTTGTTTCTCATAATGCTTCTCATGATAAAACTAAACTCAGGGTTCATGCTATAATAGATTTTTTTAGTTTATTATTCATATACTTTTAAAAGATAATTTTTTTTAATATTGTATTGATATTTTTCTTTTATCATCTGGTCATATTTCATCTTTTTCCATATATAGCTCTTTTAGTGTTCAGTCTGAATTATATTGAGACTTGGAAAAACCATCTTCATAAAACCATCTTGAAGAGTTTAGTGTGGTTTTAGTAGATTATGGTAATCAATATTTATTTTTTTGTATGTGTATTATATCACTAGAATCTAATCTTTTTATTGCTCAAAATGTTGTTTTTACTCAATTAATAACTATTTCTCATAAATTTTGAGCTAATTTCATGGTTGTTCATCTAAAGTATTTTAGTGCGATTTTATTACCTCATTTTAGATGTTTAAAAGATAGAGATGGTAAATATATGATAGTTTTCAAATCATGACTTTCATCATACTCAAAAAGTATTTTATCTGACATTAATCAAAACTTTGTTTGTTCTATAATTTCTGGTTTTCAAATATCATTATATTTGATAGATAGGCTATTATCTATTTCTAGGTCTCTTAATAATTGTAACTGTGTAACTAATCATTTTTCTCTTTTGATTTTTATTTCTTGGTCAACTCACCATCATCATCATTGAAAGTCTAGGGTTGTAGGTCTTTCAAATAATAGTTTATCAATATTGCTATTTTTGTCATAAGAAAAATTTAGTCTGGTTTCATTAATAGGTAGGGTTCAATCTCAAGTGATTGATTTTATTCTTTTTGCTTGTTTTCAGTTATTTTTAACATTTTCATAACTTAGGTCATAATTATAATCTTGTGCCCAGTTCCATTCTAAGGTCATTTTTGTAGGTGATTTTAATGTTTTTATTGTATTTTGCCCATTTATCAATGATATTAGTGAATAAATAGATAGCAGTTCTTCTTCTCATAATTGAACTTCTCAGTCAAATAATTCATCTAGGTCTCTATTTTCTGGTAGTCTAGCTAGTGTTGTTAGGTATGTTAGGTTTAGGATAGTTTTATTGTCTTGTTTTATTTCATTTTTTAGTTTCAGAGTTTCTTGGTTTGTTGTGTTATTGATTAATTCTTTTTGGTTTGGTATTTTTGGTTTTTCAAAAGAGGGGGTGTTAGATAATGACATATATATATTTTACTTTAATAATGTCTATTTTATCTTATTTTTTGTTTATGGTCAAATAATTCCCTATCTATCAATGATAATTTAAAAATTTTTGATGATATGAAAATATTAAAAACAATAGTTTTATAAATTATTCTCAATGTCAGAAAATATACCTATTTTTGAGAAATGAGAGAGTAGAACTCTCCTATTTTATTATTACTATCAATACTAACATTTCAATCAGAAGTTATAACAAATCTATATGCAGCGTGTTGAGCACTTGGGCAGCTTGTGGCTAACCAATAAATTTTATCAAGTTCTAATCAAAGTATATCAATATATGGTCAAGCTTTTTCTCAAAAAATAGATCAAAGTGCTATCATTTGATCTCTTCTAAAATCCTCATTTCCAGTATGTTCTCTTGTAATTTCTCATTGTTTTAAAGCAAATTTAAGATCTCATTTGCTAGTAGAAACAGTAATACCTTTTTCATCTATTTTAACTAATTCTTTTAAATTAGGGTATTTTTCAAGTGCTATTTGTCTTTTTTCAATAATTTCTAGATTTTCTTTATTTATCTCAGGATTTCATGATATTTCTAAAAGATTATTAATTTTTTCTGCTGTATCAGTAAGTTCTCGTATTTGCTTAGTAAATTTTTTAAAAGCTTCAAGAAGTTCAGGTGTATTTTCTTTCATAAAATATTTTTAAAAAAAAGTAAAATTTTAAATATTTTACTTTTTTTAATTTTTTGTCAAAATATATTTTTGTTTTTGAAGCTAAATCAATAATATTGCAATTTCATTATAGCAAAATTGAAAAGTTTATTATTTCTATAAATTCAAATTTTTACTATTGTGTAGAAGTAATAAATCCAAAATATCTAATGCTGCCATAGATTCTACTACAGGTATAATTCTAGGGAGTAGACATGGGTCATGTCTTCAGTGTATTTGTGATGTGACTTCTTTCCCATAAATATTTAGTGTTTTTTGTTTTTTAGATATACTGGGTGTTGGTTTTACTGTGATTTCAAAATTTATATTTTCTCATGTTGTGATTCCTCAAAGTATTCAACCGTGATGATTATTTTTTGTTTGTATCAAATCATCAGTTCATTTTATAAATCACTCATTATATCTACTTCAAATATACATTTCTGGACTGTATGCTAGACCATACTGAAAACCTGTAACTGCTCATATAGAAAGCATAGAGTTTGCTAGTTTTGATTTGATTTTCCCAAAAACTGGTTCTCAGAGATTTTTCGGAGGATTAAAAATTTCACAAGCTATTATTCATCAAATACTATCTCATGCTTTTCTAACTTTTTCGATCAAGTTTTTCATTTCTTTTGCGATTTGTGGGTCTCCTGTACGTACAGGGTTATTTTCAATAAATGCTATTTCAAGGGTTTGAGCTACTAGGTCCCCTATTTGTTTTGTATATGCGTATATTTCTACATCTAGTTTATCTTTTAGGTATTGTTTTGCAAGGGCTCACGCTAAGACTCTTGATACTGTTTCTCTTCCCGAGCTTCTTCATCATCATTTGTAGTCTCTTATTTTGTATTTTTGATTGTATGTATGGTCTGCATGAGATGGTCTAAGTGTGTCTTTGATATTATCATAATCTTTGGATTTTTGGTCTTTATTTTTAACTTCCATCACAATAGGATGTCATGTTGTTTTTCAGTCAAATATTCAAGATCTTATTTCAAAATTATTGTCTTCATTTCTTTGTGAGACTATTTTGCTTTGTCATGGTTTTCTCCTATTTAGTTCATGTTGGATATTAGTTTTATCAATTTCAAAATTTGGAGGAAATCCGTCTATAACAACTCATAGGGATTTCCCATGGCTTTCTCAAAAGGTTGTAATTTTTAGTATGTTTCAGTGTGTATTCATGTTTTATATTATACTGAGAAAGTGTATATGTCAATTTCTTGTTTTTGTTTTTTTGGTGAAATAAAATATAGTTCAAAAAATTATTTTTTTGTATTTTTTCTAAAGTATTCCCATTCATCCACTATTGTTCCATCTTTTAAAATACATGCATCGTATTCTCCTCAGTATTTTAGAACTCTTTTTTCTCTTTTTCATCATTGTTGGAGACAATAAGTTGAGGCTGGGTTAGCTATTGATACGGGGGTATTAGTTTTATTATCAGAAGGGTTTTTATCTCAGGGTTTATTACAAGATGAGAGTGTTATAACTATGAATATAAGGCTTAGTATGGTAAGTGGGTTTTTCATGGTGTTTGGTTTTTAAGAAATAAATGTTAACTATTATAATACTTTCCAAAAACTTCTATTAAAAAATTTATAAAACTCCTTCTTTTCCATAAATAAAATAATTAATATAACTCTTCTATCTCCTCCCTACAAAAACTCTCAACCAAATCTCTCAAAACTAACACTTTCTCTTCTAAAAACTCCAACTCCTCTTTTGATATTTTATAATTTTTATCATACCTAGCTCTTACATAAGCATCTCTCAAAAGCTCAAATAAAAAAAATTCTTTTTCATCTTTTAAATCAAACCAATTTTTAAATCTATCATCATTTCTAATTAAATCATTATATAAATGCTTTAAATCATGAGTTTTCTCTTTGTAAGAAGTTTTTACAAGTAAATAAGCTGTCATAAAACTTTCTGTAGCTTGATGAAGTTGAAATGCTCATATATTAAATTCTTCTCTACTAAAATTAAATTTAAATGTCTCAAGAAAAGTAATACCTTGAGGAAACCATAACTCATAATCTTCTTTCATCATTTCCAATCTTTCCTGCTTTGTTAATTCTTTTTGCTCTGCTAATCTAATATTAGAACTTTCAAAAAGAGCTATACCCTCTTTTTTAACATCACTATAAAAATATCTTCACATAGTAAGCATATCATTTACATGATCTAAACTCTCTATTATTATAGTAATAGGATTTTTTATATTTCTTTTCTTTTTGATTTTATCTACTATATAAAACTCTAATGCTCCAGCTTCTTCTCCTAAATCCTTTTTGGTTATTACCATTATATCAAAATCACTTCTAAATACTTCTGGATAATTTTGTGTATATGAAACATCTTCTATAACAAAAGTTCATCTAGCATAACTTCAAAAAAGTATAATCTTTTCTATTTCTATATTTTTCTCATTAAGTTCTTCTTTTATATTTTCTACTATAAAATTTATTTCATCTAATTTTTTTTGAGGTATATTTTTTGGAAATGTTTTTTTCATATATTTTGTTTAAAAGTTACCTTATCATTCTATAAATTTTTTAAATTTTTCAAAATTTTTATAATCGCAAAAAACTACTATTCTCATATTTTTTTGTTAATTTGTTATTTGTATGATAATAATAAATTAATTGTTTTAGTAAAGTTAAAATTATTTGACTTTGAAGTAAAGGTATATATTATATTAAGTATATACTTAGTATACTCTTTTTAGTAGCAATCCTTATTTTAGAAATAATTTTATTATCATAATTTACAAGTATTAATGAATAATTATGCTTTCATAGACTGACAAAATTTATATCAATGACTAGATTGGGATTTGGATTATAAAAAATTTAGAATTGCTTTAAAAGATAAATATAAGGTCCAAAAAGCGTATTATTTCATAGGTTTTAAGTGAAATGAAAATAGTCTATACGAAAAACTACAAGAAGCAGGTTTCATTCTTGTATTTAATTTAAAATGAGAGAATCTTAAAAGTAACAAGAAATGAAATGTAGACACAAATTTAGTATTCAATGTTATGAAAAAAATAATTCATGATGATTTTTGAAATGTTATTTTAGTTTCTTGAGATTGAGATTATAAAATGATGGTAGATTATCTCGTTGATATAGAAAAATTTGAAAAAGTAATTGCTCCTAACCTTAAATTTGCATCAAGTTTATATAAAAATGATAAAAACTTATCTTCAAACTACTTTGCGAATTTATGAGATATGAAAGATAAACTAAAATATATAAAAAAATAAACATGAAAAAAGCCCTCTCAGCACCAACACTTCCGACGACTTAATTCAGTATTTTAATACATGACCATTATACTGGTTTTTCTATCCAAAGTCAAAACTTTTTTCAAGTTTTGCAGTGATAGCTATTAATATATTTCATTTTGTTTATATTGGTATAAACTACTTCATATTCTGTTTTCATGGATATGTAAAAATAAATAATACTTCAATTATAAGAAAAAAAATTAATAATAAAATAGCATAAATTTGTTATAGAAAATAAAAAATATATTGTAATGTTTAAAATTAGTAAATTCTAGCTAAATTATGATAATTTAAAACTTTTATTTTTTATTGTATTTTTACAAAAAAAATGCTAAAATACTATTAATATAATTAATTATTAATTAAATGGCAGATATTGAATCTACATGACCTGATAATTATGTTGAATTGAATCAATTACAAACTCCTTCACATTATGAAAGAAAGCTTGATAGTTTTTCTACTGTTTGAGAAAAAACTTGAAGAGTTATTATTGATACTGAAAATAATGTAGCAACTATTTTAGTTTCAGGTGAAACTAAACAAGAAACTAATGAATTAAATGAAATATTAAACAAAACCATTATTCAAAAATTAGTTAATACTAATAATCAAGAAATAATAGCTTCAATAGAAAATTGAAGCTTAAAAACAATTGAAATACCTTGAAAAGAAAGGTTAGCAATATCATTAAACTGAACTGATATTGATTATATTTCTAAGTATAATTGAGAAATAATTTTTAACTTGAAAAAATTTAAAGGTACTGAAATGGTATGAGATATGATTAATGTAAATCTGAAAGATAAATATTGAGTAGTGTTTGAAAGTTGAAGTTATTATCAAGAATGAAAAAAAATAAGTATATATAATGAAACATTACTTAATTGAATTTCTGAATGAGTAGACATTGTATTGAATTTTGAAAAATTACTTAAAGAAGAGCTTGAAAAAAGAGAGAAAGAGACTGTACAATAAACTGTGTAAATAGAAACAATGATTAGTTGTTTCTATTTTTTTCTAATAACAAATTTACAGGATAGGGCAATAATGAAAGAGTAATAAAATAATTTAAATTATTTAGTTCTTTTACTGTATAATCGTCTAAACTTTTATAAACTTGTTCAGTAAGTAAAATATTATAATAATTTGTGATTATTTTTTTACTAAAATAAATCATTAACCTCAACATACAAAGCAATAGCTAATTTCTCTATATTCTCAACTGCAATATTTTTTAATACCCTTTGAACTCAAGATAAATAAGTTCTATGAATTCAAGATTTTTCTACTAAACCTAATTGAGATATATTTTTATTTTTTCTTAATTCTCTAATCCTATTTCTATCAATCTACTCTTCTTCATAATAATAACTATAATCTATTCCTTTCATAAACATTTCTCGAGAGTAAATATCATCAGTGAGAGCATTTTTGAGTAATGAAAGTATTTATGTACTATCATTAGGACTATTAATCATTGCATTCATATAATCATTTTTAGTTATTTGACTCCAATCAACACATTTTGAGATAGATTTTTTTAACATTAAATCTAACCAAATCCTTGCGCTTCTACCATTTCCTTCCATAAAAGGATGAGCAATATTCATCTCTACATACTTATATGCAATTTTTTGAAAGTTATCTTCAGGTATTTCTTCAATTTCTTTTAAAGTATTTTCTAAATACTGAGTAACTACAAATTGAAATCCTCATTTTGATATATTTTTTTGCCTAATTTTTCAAGCAAAATCATATAATCCTCCAAATAAATAGGCATGAATTTGCTGTAAACCTTTAATACTTCAAACTTCAATATTATCAATAAAAGAACTTTCAAATAATGCATAAGCTTTCTTTTTACTTTGACCATCTATAGTATTATCACTATAGGTAAACCAATTGAGAAACTCTATTTTTTTATTACTTGGAATATTTTTTACTACTTCAATAATATCATCCTGAGAGAAACAATCAGTAGCATATTTTTTTCAATCATTAGACTCAAGTTTCAGTTGACTACATTTTGTAGTCAACTCATTTCATTGATTTTTTAATCTATTTTTTAAAACACTCCAATATTTTCTTGGATTATTACTTGATGTTAAAATAGAAACTATATCTAGAACAGAAAACCACCACTTAGAATTTTCATCATCCCAAATGGCACGAACCTCTCTATCATCAAAGAAACGTATTGAAATTTTATCAGTCATATTATTCTTTTAGTTACCATAAAAGATAATTTTTTATTTTTTATTTGGTGGAGCTAGACGGATTTGAACCGACGTCTCGGAAGGCTAAAAACATACATCTACTATCATAGTTCATTTTAATAATCAAGTGAACAAGAAAATAAACAAAAAAACACAAGATAATCCAATCTATTAATACTCATAGGTACAAGACCAAATCAAAACCGATCCTATAAGACTTTAGTAAAATAATTCTATAAAATCCCTAAAGCAAGATAATATAAAATTTGTAGCAGACCAATCAGTACTCATTCCGTAGAAAGGCTACAGTCAGTTCCCCATTATGTGGGAGTGACTATGCTACAGCTAAAGCAGGAGCTTTAATTGCAGCAGCAAAGTTAGCTAGGCTAGCTTTTGCTCTGTTGTAAGTTTTGTTACTTATTTTTGTTTATGTTGATTAAAGGAAGTCACAAACATCTCCCTGATAGCATACATCCCTAACTAATCTCCCGATAGAAACCAAGATTAGCCCCAAAAAGTAATTAAGATTATACAAAAATAAAGATTTTTTGCAATAAATATAATAAAATTATAATTATAAATCACAAAACTACCTTACTTATTTTTTACCTTTTTTCAAATACAAAATTTTATCACGAAGCTCAGCAGCTTTTTCATACTCCATATTTCAAGAAGCAACATCCATCTCCAATTCAAGTCTAAATATTTCTTTATTTAACTCTTTTTTATCAAGATCACTATAATCTCTTTTTGCTTTTTTTGAAGTAATTCAAATATCTTTTATACTAGAAAAAATAGTTTTTGGAACTATATTATTCTTTTTATTATATTTTTGTTGAAGTTCTCTTCTATAATAAGTAAGATTTATAGCTTTTCTCATACTCTCAGAAATAACTAATCAATCACTGTTAACCAATTTTGCTTTATCAAGCCTATACAAATCTCATAAATAATTATTTTTTTCTTCCAAAACTAAACTATCCACTTTAGGATAATTACTAACATACATATAAACTTTTCAATTTTGATTCCTAGCAGCTCTTCAAATAATTTGAATCAAAGAAGAAGTAGATCTTAAAAATCATTGTTTATCAGCATCCAAAATACAAATTTTTGAAACCTCAGGCAAATCAAGTCATTCTCTTAACAAATTTACTCAAACAATAACATCAATAACTCACTGCCTAAGTTCTTTTAAAATTTCTAATCTCTCAATAGTGTCTATTTCAGAGTGCAAATATTTACATTTAACTCAATTATCAAGTAAATAATCACTCAACTCCTCACTTGATCTTTTTGTAACAGTAGTTATTAGCATTTTTTCATTTTTTTCAACCACCAAAGAAATATTAGACATAATATCATCAATCATAAAATCCATACTAGAAATAATTATTTCTGGATCTAAAAGTCAAGTTGGTCTAAAAAACTGAGCTATAACCCTATAATCTTTACTTGATTTCCAGATTTCTCATTTCAAAGGATCAAAATCAAAAAATCTAAAAGGATCTTTGCAAGATTTTTTTATTTCATAAGTATTAGGAGTAGCAGAAACAGCTATTACGTGTTTTACTTTGGACTCAAATTCATCAAACTGTAGAGGTCTATTATCTAAAGCAGAAGGCAATCTAAAACCATTTGAAACTAGGTTTTCTTTCCTTGATCTATCTCAAGCATACATTCATCATATTTGACTAAAAGTTATATGAGATTCATCAACAAAACTAATATAATCTTTTGGAAAATAATCCATCAAAGTAGCAGGAGCTTCACCTATTTCTCTTCCATCTAAAAATCTAGAATAGTTTTCTATCCCATTAACATATCAAACCTCTTGCATCATCTCTATATCATACTCTACCTTGGTTTTTAATCTCTCATATTTCAAAATATCTCATAAATCCTGCTTAAAATATTTTAATCTTTCATCAAGTTCTTTTCTAATTTGTGGAATAATTTCCTCTATCCTATCTTTTGAACTTACAGTATGCTTGGCTGGAAAGATATCTATTTTTTGCATATATTCATATATTTCTCAAGTCAAATAATTTCTACTTGTGATTTGACTTACTTCATCTCACCAAAATTCAATAGTTATACAAGTTTCACTTGAAGAAGGCCAAATCTCCAAAATATCTCACAATACTTGAAACATACCAGGTTTAAAATCACTACCAGATCTTTTATACTGAACAGAAACTAATTTCTTAAGCAGTAATTCCAATTCATAATTTTTTCAAACATCTATACTAAAAACTTGATCACTATATTGATTTATATCTCACAAACCATAAATACAACTAACACTAGCAACTATTATAACATCTTTTCTTGTAAGTAAACTTTGAGTAGCAGCATGCCTCAATCTATCAATTTCTTCATTTATAGTTGCTTCTTTTTCTATATAAGTATCAGTTTTAGCCACATAAGCTTCAGGTTGATAATAATCATAATAAGATACAAAATAATGAACAGCATTATCCGGAAAAAATTCTTTAAACTCTTGAGCTAGCTGGGCAGCTAAAGTTTTATTATGAGCTATAACCAAAGTAGGTTTTTGAGTCTTTTCTATTATGTTTGCCATAGTAAAAGTTTTTCAACTTCAGGTAACTCCCCAAAGAGTTTGAAAATTTTGATTATCACCAAAATTTTTAACAATCTCATTTACAGCACTTTTTTGATCCTCACTAGGAGAATATTTAGATTTTAATTTAAACATAAAAAATGGTAAAAAATATTATCATATTATGATACTCAAAAATATTATAAAAACAAAAAATAAAGCTATTTGCTAATTTTTTTTATCTCTACTCAATCCAAAAAATACTTAATAATCATAAAAAAATTCCATCATCTCTCTGAGAAATATTGTACTCAAGTTCAAGCAACTCAAACTCAATGTCATGCTCTTTTTTTTCATATTCATCAATTATCTACAACTCAGGCCAAAAACGGAAATTTTTTTGGATAAGAACAATCTGGAACTCATTTAGCAGTTTTACAAAAATCAAAAAAAGAAGTAGTTGCTCCATTACTAGAAGAAAAATACCAAGGTTTAATCAAAACTCAATTATAAGTAACAACCAAATCCTTAGTTTCTTCAACTATTTCATTTACATTAGGGCTCCTTTTTTCAAGTCAAAATCATAAATATTTTTGAAAAACATTTGGATCATCAGAACCATCATACCATTCTCAAGCAAATTTTCTAGCTTTTGTCATATACCATCTAGCATAAGTTCTTGCAAGAACAATAATAGTTCTTACTTTTTCAATATTAGTTGAATTACTTACCTCTCAGAGTCATTTAAGATAATCATTTAGCAATATATCATTAACAACAATCAATTTATCATTTTTAGTGTATAAAACTATATCTCACCTAAATTTATTATCATTTAACAATCAAGATTTATCCCATTTTGGTTTTCTTTCCCAAGATTTTATTTCAATTATCTCATTTTTTGGGACTTTTATTCTTAAAAATTTAGTTTTGGAAAAATCTATTATTTCAGTATTTTTTATAAAAAGTTTGTTTTTTGTAAAACTAAAATTTAACAAATTTGAATTAATTGAATTTTTTTTAGTTTTTTTGAAATCAAATATATATTCTTTAGGAGTTTTTATAAAATTTAGGGATAAATTTTTATTGACTTCAATAGAAATATAGTCATCTTTAGGATAACTTAATTTTACTTTTAAACTATTGTTATCATCAAAGCTCTTCTTTTCTTCATTAAAAGGAGTATAAACATTTCTCTTTTTTTCTATATCAAGTATTAAATCTTTTATTCAAAACAATAAATTTTTATTTTTTATACTAGATTTATCAATTAATAACTCTATTCTAGATAACAAATCTAGTAATTTTCTTTCTGAAAAATTTTCTAGTTTATCTTTAAAAAGATCAAGCAGTTTTTGATTTTTTTTAGATAAACCAACTCAAAGTTCTCTCTTCATTAACTGCATTTGTGCATGAAGCTTATCTCAAGGACATTTAGTATTTCAAGAATCTCTATGTCAAGCTATAGGGTACATATAATTAACTATAATAGGATTTTTTTGACATTTTAAAGATACTCCCTCACACCACTCAAAAAAAGGTACTTTTCTACTTAGATCTATATCATATTTTTTAACCAAATATTTAGTTAATTTTTTCAAAGAATTAATTTGTAAATTAGAAGCATTATTTTTATCATAATTTCATATCAAAGCAATTCATATAGTAGTTTGATTATTCCATTTATCATGAGCTCATACGCTATAATCTCATCAAGCTCTTCACTCAAAAATTTCACCCTTAGTTCCTATAACAAAATTATATCCAATATCTCACCATCATCTACCCAAAGAATGATATTTATAAATATCTCTTATAATTTCATAATTATCAGCATCAGGGGAAACATTTAGAGCAGTATGATGAACAACTATTGCAATTTTTTTCTTAGAGTAAGAAATAGGCCAAGCCAGTTTATGTCAATTTTCTTGTTTTGAAATTTTTTTGATTCAAAATATAGAAGAATAATTAGAAATAATATACTTATTTGCTTTTTTTATTTTAAGAGCCTCTATTTTAGCTATTTCTTTTTCAGTATTATTAAGCTCTTTTTTAGTAATATTACTAGCTTTTGATAATTTATCTTGCCATTGCTTAGAATCTAGATATCTAAAAGATTCTACAGCATTCCACTGTGCTCTAGAAATTATATCAATATCATCAATATTTGATGATTTAATGTATCATATAAAACTAAAAAACAAAAAAAACAAAATTACAAGCTTAAAAACTTTACTCATATCTTTTTTTATGATAAAATATATTAAATATTAATTAAAATAGAAATAGATGTCTATTAAAACAAGATGAATTATAAAAAATATTATTAAAATATCAATTTTAAGTTTGATATTAACTTTATGATTTTTAATTGTAAATAATTTTGTGTGAGCATGAAAAATTGATATAAAAAAAGAAGAAAAATCAAACAATATAAAATATAAAAATATAGCAATAAAACCAATAGCCAATGTTTGAGTTGCAATAACTAGTAATATTTGAATATGAGTTAAAAAAACTCAAAAAATAAGTTCCCAAAGCATAGATAATAAAATATTTAAAGCAGAAGATTTTTATAAAAATAGTGATAAAATAAAAAAACAGCTAATAATAAAAAACATGTTATTTATAAAGGAATACCATAATGTTTTAAAAATGAATATAAATGAAGAGTTGAAAAAATCTAAAAATAGGGAAAAAACACTAAAAAATATAATAAAACAACTACAAATAAGATTGCAAAATGCAAACTCAAATATAACAAATTTAAATAAACAAATAGAAATACTACTTTGAGAATATAATAATATAACAACACAAATAGAAACACTAAAGAAAAGCTTAGAAATAGATTTTGCAAAATCAAACTCACAAAAAGTTTTTAAAACTGTAGATGATTATTATGATTTAAAATACAAACAAACAAATCTAAAAATTAATTTAATATTTTTATGAGAGTTTCTAAAAAGATACAATGTCTTGAATAGTTATAACAAAAAAATACTAGATACTATAGTAAATAATAAAGATATAATTTCAAAAAATTCTTTTGTGGTAATACCAAACTCTACAAATAATATGTTGAAAAATTTTAATTTAATATTAAGCGAAGAAGAATACAAAACAAAAATACAAAAATAGGTATTTTTATATAATTAGACTGTTACAAAAGGAGCAAAAACAAGCCTATTATTATTATTTTGAATAAAATTATCATCTAAAAAATCTAGATTTAATTCACTTCTATATCAAGCATTTCATCTTTGAATCATCTTATATCATACAGTTTTTATTTTATAAGAAAGATCATACCTATCACATGTTCTAGGACATATATCATCTATAGCATACATTGCTCTTTTTTCATTTTCTATTGCTGATGTATCACAAAGTCTTCAAGTAAAAATCAATGCCCAAGGATAATATAAATCAATTCACATACTAAAATTATTACTATTTTTTGAAAAAGTATTAATTTGCTTATTGATATTTTTAAATAAATCTCATCTATTTTGCATATAATCAATAGCTACCCTATTTATATTAAATCTATCTAAAAAACCTCTATAAATATCAAGTCAAACTTCACTACTGTTATAAAACTTAATTTGCCATTTTACTATTTCATTTCTTAAAGCTAGTTTTTCCTCTTGTTTTTTATTTTTTATAAGATTTCAAGCAGGATGAGCCTCATATCAAAATGTATCTATTAATGGTGTTTTAAGTTGTTTATGTATAACTCTACCTATACAAATTTTAAGTTTTGTATATTTTTTAGTCAATAAATTTAAAACTCCAAAATCATTTACAACAAGCTCTATTGGGTTTTTAATTTTTAAATTATTTAAAAAGTCTAATCATTGTTCTAATCTTTCAAGCATTTTATCTCAAACATATGGAGTAACAAGAGTAAATGTTCTAATTTTATGAGGTGGAAAATTTTTATTAAATTTTTTAAACTCATTGACTGCTTTTTCTATTTCATTTTTAGTAGGACATAAATATTCACAGTTATCACTTCAATAATAAATTCATGAAATTTTATCAAAAATATTAGCTCAAAATCTCTTTTTAATTTCTCTTATTCACATAAAATTAACTTCATACTGAGGTGATATAGTTTCTGCTAGTTCTCAAGGAAAATTGGATATAAAAAAATTAGCTAAATCCTTATCTTGTTTTCATTTAGATAAGATATTTCAGCTATTAAGTAAATCAAAATATTCTAAATTTGTTCAAATATGTATGTGTAAATCCATATGGGTAGTTTTTTAATAAACAAAATCTGCCTTTATAACTTTATTTCAAAATTTTTTTGAAAGCTCAGCCTCTCTAATACAAAAAATAGCATCATGTTCACTAAACCTATTTTTTATTTCTTCAAAACTTACTCATTCCCCTTCAAAAGAAACTACTTCATAAAGAGAATCTTCAAAATCATAAGGAAGAATTTCTATCTTATCTTCTGTTGATATACTTATATCATAGCTTTCTAATTTTCATATACTACTTGATAAAAAATTTAACAAATCTTGGCTTGTAGAAAAATCTGTTTCTCAAAAAATGTATAGATTTCTATATGGTGATTTAGAACTTTCAATAAAATCAAAAGGAAAATCTGGTTTAATCTTTATGTCATTACTTATAGTTATGTTTCAGGCAAATATATTCATATTAATAAATATTAAATATAAATTAAAATATTATGAGTCTATTTAAATACTCTTGCAATGACAACAAAAAATGTTTTAAAAATAATTTTTAAATCAAAAAACACATTCCAGTTATCTATATAAAAAATATCTAGTTTAACTTCATCTTCAAAACTATTTTCATCTCTACCATTTACCTGCGCCATTCATGTTATTCATGGTTTTATAGTCAACAATCTTTTATGATGATCTTTGTAAAGCTTAACTTCTCTTGGTTGGTGTGGTCTTGGTCAAACAAGGCTCATATCTCAAAGAAAAACATTAAAAAGTTGAGGAAGCTCATCAATAGAGTATTTTTCAATAAAAGCTCATACCCTAGTCTTTCTAGGATCATTTTTTATTTTATAAAGAGGTCATTGTCTAGTAGAACTATCTTTAATAAGACTTTGTTCATATTTCAATGCTTCTTCTTTCTCTTTCTCAGAAACTTTATAAGATTCTTTGGTAGAAAAAGCCCATTTCATGTATCTAAATTTGTACAAATCAAATTCTTTACCATCTCTTCAAACTCTTCTATTTTTAAATATTACTGGTCAGGAACTATCTTCAAGTTTTATAAGTAGGGCTATCAAAATAAGCAAAGGAGCAAAAATAATTATTAAAAAAATAGAAGATATAAAATCAAATATTCTCTTAAAAATTATATTCCATCCATAAAAACTGTTGTATTTTATTTCAATAACCGGAACTTTGGCAATAAAATTTATTATCATTTTAGAATTAGCTAAATCATTGTAGGTAGGTATAAAACAATATTTTACTCAATATATTTTTATAATTTCTTTAAGAGATAGTAAATCATCATTTCATAAATCACTACTAAAATACAGTACTTCATTTATTTCTCTATTTTTTATAAGTTCTTTTGAATCTTCAAAACTAAATTGCTTAAATCACATAATTCAAGTTTTATAATTATTTGCAACTCAAATGATTTCATATTCATTTGAGTTTTTGAAATTATTTATGAATTTATAAAAATCGTCCCCTGAAGAATTAGAGAAAATCAAAATTTTAGATTTAGGAGAAACTTTTTTTTGAATAAAATCTAGAATAAATCTTTCAATAATTATTAAAATGGTTCAAATAGTAAAAGCAAAACCAATAATAAGTCTAGGAATCTCTGATTTAAGTATGAATCATTGTCATAGATAAATTATAACCGCTGTAAAAATAAAAGAATAAAAACTGTAAAGAATTATGGTAAAAACTTCTTTTGCTTTTGTACTAGCTCTACTAAAACTATATAATCAATGTAAAGAAAAAACAATAACTAAAATAACTGAAGCCAAACTTGAATAATAAAATAGCTCTGTGTCTCATATAGTTTTAAAATCTATATTGGTTCCTAAAAATGTATTTATATTCTCTCTCAAAAATTTTGCTATGAAAAAACTACCAAAAACTATTAAAAAATCTAGGATAAGTTTTATAATAATAAAATATTCTCTTATTTTTTTCATACTAATAAAAAGGTTTACATATAATAAGTTTGATTAAGTTCTTCCAAAATCATCTTCAAATCTATTTATATCATCTTCTCATAAATAATCTCAAATTTGAGTTTCAATTATAACTAAAGGTATAAGTCAAGGGTTAGCTATTCTATGTATTTCTCACATAGGAACATATATGCTTTGTCATTTCATTAAAAGTTTATCTGTTTCTCATATAGTAACTTTTAGTGTTCATTCTGCTACGACCCAATGTTCACTTCTATGGTTGTGTGATTGCAAACTTGTTCTTTTTCAAGGTAAAACTATTATTTTTTTTGTTTGAAATCATCTTCAAGGAGTTATAATATGATAGCTACCCCATGGTCTATATCATTTATTTCAAACTAATTTTTTTGTTTGTTTCACTAAATTTTTTACTTTATTTGTACTTCATTTTTTTGATATAAGTAAAACATCTTCTGAATCAACAACAACTAAATCATCTACATCAATAAGGCAAACTTCTTTCAGTTTTGATTCTGTTACAACAAAATTATTTTTAGAGTTTCACTGTAAAACTACATTTCATGTTTTTATTCACTTTTCTTGTGAATAATTAGAAATAGAATCAAAAGATCCTAGATCTGACCAATAGTTATCTAAGCCTATACAATAAATATTATCTATTTTTTCTATAAGTCATTTATCTATAGATATAGGATCTATTTCCTCAAATTTTTGTTCATCACTAAGTTTGGAATCAAAGATAATTTTTTTTATCTCCTCATCAACTTTTTTTAAGGAGTCAATGAAAACACTTGAGTTAAATAAAAAAATTCATGCATTCCAAAAAAATCAATCTTTTATATATTTTTTAGCATTTTCAAGATCAGGTTTTTCATGAAAACAATCAACTTTTGAAAACATAGATTTATTATCACTCTTTTTTATATAACCATAACAAGTCATAGGAGAAGTTGGTTTTATTCAAAAAACGATAATTCATTTATCTATTTCTCTAAGTCACAAATCAACTCTAGATTTGAAATCATCAAGTCACTCAATAACATGATCTGAAGGAAGAAATAAAATATCTTGATTATCTCAAACTTTTTTAACTGCAAGTGATATTATTGGTAAAGTATCTCTAACACTTGGCTGAAAAATAAATTTATCTTTTTGTATATTAACTCAAATCTCTTCTGCTTGTATTTCAGCATGGAAATAATTTTCATTGCTAACTACAATAAATATATTATCTAAATTAACTAAATGAAGTGCTCTTTTTAATGATAATTGGAACAAAGAATTTCATCACAATGAATCAAGTTTATTGAACTGCTTAGGGAATTGCGGTCTAGATATTGGCCATAATCTAGATCAATTTCATCATGCTAGTATTACTACTTTCATTAATCTATTTTATAAATATATAAGTATCTACACATTATAACAATATTTATCATTATTCAAGTTTATTTGAATGTGTTTAGTTTAAAAGCTAAAAATATATTTAATTTTTAGATTTTAATATCTTTGGCAAAAATATTAAGAAAAAAATAAATCTACTTTTTTTAGTTCTCAAATACATCTATCAACTTTATCATAACTTGTTCACATATTTTGAGTATAATTATTAAATCAGCTTCATTCAAAAATTGATAAAAAATATCTAAATCAAGTATTTAAAATTATAAGTTTTAAGTAATTTTTCAAACTATTTTTTTCATCTTTGTTAAGAGCTCTAACTTCTTCATAAGATTGCAAAAGTTCAAAAAATTCTTGCTTACCAAATTTATCATATTTTAGATAGTTTCTAAAATGATCTACCAAATCCCATAAAAAATCATCATAGCTTACCATTTCATAATCTATAATTCATGATATTTTATTTCAATCAAATAAAACATTTTTTAATGAAAAATCTCAATGTATACATCATTTTCTAAGTTTATTAGAAATTTTTATACCTAAAGAAAGTCATAACAACTGATTAAATTTATCTTCATGAGAATTATTTATCTTTACTTGTTCATATGCAAGTCATATAAAATAGTATAGGTTTTTATATTTGTTAGTAGTTCATTTAAATTTTGAAAAATCATATTTTTCCATTTTATTATGAAAATTTGCAATATACCTAACAACGTCTTTTCTTATTTCAAGATTTATTTCATCATAAGTCTTATTCACTCAATTTAAGTTTTGCATAACCTGAAAAGTATTTCATTTATGATTTATAAACCTATTTTTAAAAACATTATTTGCAACTATAAATCAATTTTTATTACATATATCTATCATTTTACTAATTATTTTTTTTTGCCCTTTTGATATATTTACTAAAAGCTGTATTATAATAGTTTTTTCATATTTGATTAATCATGTAATATTGTCTTTTCAGTTAGAAAAAAATCTAAGCTCATATTCTTTTATAAGCAATTTATTTTCTATAAAATCTTCAAATATTTCTTGTGGGTTTTTCATTTTTTATATTCAAATTTTAAAAAACAACATTTAAACTTATAAACCTTATATAAAAAAAGTTAAATAATAGAGTTAAGAGCTTTATTATTTTGTATATGAACCCATTTTCAGTTATAAAAATATGCTTTTGCTTTATTTTTTGAAATATATAAGGGGAAAAAATCTTTTTCTATTTTTTGGTTTCATTTATTTTTAGGAATTATTGTTGAATCAATTATGTAAATTCAAGAGTTTACTATAAAAGATATATCTTCTTTATTTTTAGGTTTTTCTACAAATTTAACTATGTTATTTCATTCTAATTTTATGTTTCAATATCAATAAGAAGCATCAATAGGTTTAACAATTATTGATAAATTAACATTAGAAAGATTATGATAATCTATAAAATCTTTCAAATTTAAATTATCAAAATAATTATCTCAAAGAAAAACAACATACTTACTTGATCTTATTTTTTTAGAAGATACATCAATTATTTTTTGACTTTCATCATTTTTATCAAAATATTCAAATTCTATATCAATTCAAAATGTTTTTTGTTTTATATATTCTTCTATTTGATTTCATTCATGTCATACTGCTATAACGACTTTTTCAATATTTGCTCTTTGAAGAGTCTCGAGTTGAGTTTCAATTAATGTTTTTGAATTTATTCTAATAAGAGATTTTGGTATATCCATAGAATATTTTCAATCATCCCACTTACATTCATTTGCAATAATTATAGCTCAAATGTTTTGTCTTAGCCTAAGTCATTCAAAGACAAAAGATTCTATAACGTGTGACCTATTTTTAAAATTAATTTTATCAATTTTATTATCAATCTTGGAAAGTAAATCACAGTTTATAGATATAGTAATTTTATCTTTATTTATCATCAAAAAATATTTAAATTCAAATTATATTTATATCAATATAGAGTGAATAAAAAATAAGTCAAATTATATAAAATAGTTAAACACTAATTTATGTTTAAATTATATAAATACGTCATACTTTTATCATACTTAATTATACCATTAACTTGACTATTTGTTTTTTGAATGTATTGTTGATTATGTTGATAATTTATTTACATAAAAAATTAAAATATTTTTTATTTATTTAAACTAAAGCAATTCTACTAACTTATCAATCAAATATTCCATCTTCACTCTATAATAATCATTTTTAGTTTTATCCAAAAAATATTGTCTGTTTTTTGATAGACTTTTTTTGATTTGTTTTAGAGTATTTTTTGAGTATTTCTTTTGTAATAATTTAACTACTTTTTTTACTTTTGGTTTATAGTCTTTTTCTAAATTTTTTCTTAGGTTTTTTCTATAATTTTCATATTTTTGTTTTAATTGTTTCTCTTTTCTTTTTTGTTTCTCTAGTTTTTTGCTTTTTGAAATTCATCATCAATAATTTTTTGTTTGTGTATTTGTATTAGTTTTAGTTTCTTCTTGTTTTTCTTCTTCTAATTCTTTTTTTCTATCTATATTTGTTTGAGTTGTAGTATATTGTATTTTCCTGTTTTCTTGTTTTTCTATTTGATAATTTTCTCATATATCTTTTTTGGCTTCTCAAGTTATTACTAATAGTTCTCAAGAACTAGTAGTAATTCAATTTTCATCTTGGTTTATTTCTTGGATAGTTATATTATATTCTCAATCTC
>CAWUJK010000018.1:0-24335 GCA_963922865.1 uncultured bacterium
GAAGATGATATAGTGCTAGTTGAAATACGATAGTGTATAAGAATCTAGATTGAAATAACACTACAAATACAAATATAAACGATTGGAGAAGCGTAGACCCAAACTGTGACCTACCTGACGTAACAATATGAACCCAAACCTGGGCCTGATGTAATTCAACGATATGAACATGATTTGAATGGTGAAAAAAAGATAATGGCACAAATTGAATAATAAATACTAGTATTTCATGTTCTAAGAATCATCAATGAACAAATAATGTAAATGACTGTACAATATGATCAATGCAAATGAGAAGTACAACAAAATCTAATACCTGGTTTACTGGAACAAACTCAAACTGAGATAGAGCACCTGCTAATATATGGTGAAAGCTATACACATGGGATAATGCAAAAAATACAGCGTGCAAGAATTGATATCACTTGCCATCAGATCAAGAATGGACTACCTTAGAAAACTACCTAGCCTGAACAACCTGTAGGACATGATACTGATATCAATGTGATTGACTATGATGGAGGAATCATACTAATAAATCAAATAAAACTAATATAGTAAAAGAATTAAAGATACCTCTATCAGGTGATCGTAACGATGATCTCTATAGTTTTGGGGACCGTGGTATTGCCTCACGGTTGTGGAGTTCTAGTCTTAATGGTTCTAAAGCTTTTGGTAGGTACTTAAACCGGAATTATTCTACCGTAGGTCGCAATTACTTTTCTAAGAATTACGGTTTCTCTGTTAGGTGTCTAAAGGATTAAGTAATAGTCCAAGAGCTATGGTGATTGGTTACTATTGCCCAAAAATTTTAAAAAAAACTAAAATATCTATTTTCTAAACCCTATTTTTAGGGTTTTATTTTTGCAAAAACCCAAAAATTTCATATAATTAAGACCAATAAAATATAATTTAATTTATTATGACTACATTTACAATAAATGACCCAGTTATTGAGAATAAATATACTAAAGATGAATTAAAAAAAATTTTTTTATTTTTTATGCAAACAGAATTAAAAGAAGAAAACCTAAAACTTTATCAAATTTCAGTTGATGACCTACCAAAAAAATCTAAAAATAGATTAGAAAATATAGATAAACTAGATTTTGTAAATTAGAATGAGATGTAATAAAAATTTTTGATATAGACAATCACCAAAATTAATTTTTTAAGAATTATAAGATTATAATTCTTTTATTTTTGCAAAAACCCAAAAATTTTATAAAATAATACTTGCTAATTATTTATCTCTAGATTTTAAACTAAACTACAATAAAAGTTTTTTAAGTTAAATTTTGGACCTGATAATTAGAAAACTTTATTTCTAATTCCATTTTTTATGGTTATAACACAAAAAGTAACACAAAATTCCATATATATTGAAAAAATCTCCAATTTAACTCAAAAACTAAACATAAAAGTAAAAAATATATCTATATATATACTAGCTTTTATACATAGATCTATAGTAAATGAAAGACCAGATTTTGCCCCTGAACATAATGAAAGATTAGAATTTTTATGAGATGCTGTACTTGAATTAGTAATTACCGATATATTGTTTAAAGAATTTCCAGAAAAACCAGAATGAGACCTTACAGATATAAGAAGTGCACTTGTTAGATGAAAAAACTTATCATTAATTGCAAGAAAACTTGATTTTTCACAATACCTTTTTCTTTGAAATGGAGAAGAAAAAACATGATGAAGAGAAAATGATTATATATTATCAAATACAGTTGAAGCTTTTATTTGAGCTATTTACTTGGATTTGTGAATAGATGAAGTAAAAAAATTCATCCTAGAACATATCTATGAAACCCTTTGAAATATTTTAGAGCATAATCTTACAAAAGACTATAAAACAATATTTCAAGAACATGCTCAAGCTGTTTATGAAATAACCCCTTCATATAAACTAATATCTGACTGCTGACCTGACCACCATAAAACTTTTGAAGTTTGAGTTTGGCTTTGAGAAGAAAATTTTTGATATGGAAAATGAACGAGTAAGAAAAAAGCTCAAGAAAATGCTGCTAAAAACGCTTATTTAAAATTAACAAAAAAATAAAAATGATAGAGTTTGGTTTAATTATAATATTTTTTACTGATATAATATTTTATTTAATTATATTTGATGTAATACTCTCTTGGCTTTCTTTGTTTTGACTAAGATATAGACCACAGTTTTTGGTATCTATAGTAGAACCTCTCTACTGATTTATATCTAAATATATACCTACTAGTTTTTGAATGTTTAGATTTGATGCCCTTATTGCTATATTGGTTATTTATTTTATTCAAGGATTACTAGTTTTAAATATTGCTTGACTCAGAGAAGAAATTTTAAGAATAACAAATTATATCTAATGAATAAAAAACAAATAGATTATAAACTCTTTTTTGCAATTTTGATACTTATATTGTTTTGAATGATAATGATTTCCTCAGTATCAGTTTATTCATCATTTAAACTTACATCAGTTCATGTATCTAAAGGTCTTATAGAAGAAACATACAATTATTTTTATGTTATCAGAAATATAGTACATGTATTACTGTCCATTGTTACTTTGTGAATACTCACCAAAATACCCTATAAATTTTTTGAAAAATATATAAAAATAATTGCTTGAATTATACTTTTTATGCTGCTTTTTGTTCTGATAAAATGAATGACAATAAAATGAGCTACCGGTTGGATTAATATAGCTTGATTACCCTTTACTATCCAACCAACAGAATTTCTCAAGTTTTCTTTAATAATATTTTTAGCTTATTTTTTTAAAGTACATAAAAATTATCTTTCCAGTTTTAAAAAAGGATTTTTACCATTTTTATCCATAATATGAATTGTTGTACTTTTGGTATGATTACAACCTGATTTTTGAACTCTAATGGTTGTTTTACCTATATCTGTTATAATGTATTTTGTTACTTGAGCTCAAGTTAAAAATTTGATACTGTTTTTTGTTTTAGCTTTGTTTTTAGTATTTTGAGTATACTCTTACTGAGATTATGATAAAAAAACTTGAAAAAACTTAAATAAACTTTGATATATAACAAAAAGAATAGATAATTTTTTTTCTAGCAATCAACAAGCAATAAAAAATAAAACCATAAACTACCAAACAAAACAATGATTAATTGCTATTGGAAGCTGATGATTTTGAGGACTTGGTTTTTCTAGCTCTATTCAAAAATTTGGTTATCTACCAGAAGTCCAGTGAGATTTTATTTTTTCAGTTATAGTAGAAGAACTATGATTTATATGAGCTTTTGTATTGTTAAATTTTTATATTTATATAGCTCGGAGATGATTTTATATAGCAAATTATACAAATGATTTATTTGCAAAATATTCTGCAATATGAATAAGTTCTTGGATACTGATTCAAGCTTTTATAAATATATGAGTAAACTTAAATATTGTACCCCTCACTTGAGTTACTCTACCTTTTATTTCTTATTGAGGTTCTAGCTTACTTTCACTTAGTATTGCTATATGATTTCTTTTAAATATATCTAGATATATAGATTTAGAACCTAAATATTCTAGATGAAAAAAACGTATTTTATGATTTTAAAATTATGGATAAAAACTTAACACCAGCAATGATTCAATTTTATGAACTCAAAGAACAAAACCCAGATTCTATACTTTGGTTTAGAATGTGAGATTTTTATGAAATGTTTGATGATGATGCTGTTTTGGCAAATAAAATTTTGTGAATAAGTCTTACTACTAGAAATAAAAATGCTAAAAATCCTCAACCACTTGCTTGAATACCTTACCATGCAAAAGATAAATATTTGCCTCAATTAGTAAATGCTTGATATAAAGTTGCAATAGCAGAGCAAGTAAGTGATCCTAAAGCTAAATGAATAGTAAAAAGAGAAATTGTAAGAGTTATTACTCCCTCAACAATTAGTTTAGAATGAGAAAGCTATTCTCAAAATGAATCTAAACAAAACTATATTTTAGCAATAGTTGAAGAAGCTTGAGTTTATGCTATAAGTATTTTAGACCCTAGTAGCTGAGAATGGAGAGTTTGAGAGATTAATAGTTTTGAAAAATTGTCATGAGAAATATATAAGATATCACCTCAAGAGGTAATTTTGGAAAAAAAGCTTTTTTCTCAAAATGATCTAAAACAATTATTAGAAAAAAAATATGGTTTAAATATTTATTTTTTTGAAAATAAATTAGAACCCAGAGATAAACTAATAAAACATTTTGGAGTTAAAGATTTATGAGCTTTTAATCTAGAAAATAATAAACTTGCAAGAAAAGCTTGAGCATTGGTTTTAGAATATTTAGAATCTTCACAAAAAACAGATTTATCTTATTTGGACTCTATAAAATATGAAAGTTTTTCTTCATACATGGATTTGGATGAATCTACTATTAGAAGTCTTGATTTGCTGTATAATTTATCAGCTAAATCTAGTAAGCTTTGAACTTTATTTTGAGTTTTAGATAAAACTAAAACTCCTATGTGAAGGCGTTTTTTGAGAGAAAGTATATTAAAACCTCTTCAAGATATAAAGAAAATAGAAAAAAGACAAGATATTATAGAGCAATTATTATCTCAACCTTTATTGCTTGAT
Organism: uncultured bacterium; assembly: GCA_963922865.1. Lineage (GTDB taxonomy): Bacteria > Patescibacteriota > Gracilibacteria > BD1-5 > UBA6164 > CAWUJK01. The sequence continues at coordinate 4,615 of CAWUJK010000018.1, forward strand.
AAAATTACTTCTAGTTTATCTAAAGTTTCTGATTTAGATAATATACTAACAAGACTTGCTCTTGGTAGAGCTAATCCTAGAGATTTGATTTCGCTTAAAAATAGTTTACAGACTTTTTTGAATGTTTGCTCTATTATAAAAGATAGTTGAAATAAAAAATTAATTAAATTGTTAGAAATAGAATAGATATGATATATTTTTTTACATGAAACAGTGATTATTTAGTTAGGGAAAAAACTAAGCATTGGAGAGATGCTTATATAGAAAAATATGGGGATTTTAATTTTACTCATCTCAAAGATTTGAAAAACTTGGATAATAATTTATTGTCTCAAGAGCTTTTATCTTGATGATTTATGTGAGAAAAAAAACTTATTTTGATTAATGATTTTCCTCTGTCTAGTTCTATAAAAGATTGAGAACTTAGCTTGAAGCAAGATTTTTTAGAAAGTATTTTAGAAAAAATTCCAGAAGATAATATAGTTGTTTTTTCAAGTGTATCTCCTGATAAAAGGTCCAAGTTATATAAAAAGTTGAAAGAAATATCTACTAAAGTTGAGGAATTTAGTATTTCGTGAAACTCTAGCTTGTTTCCTATTATATCAAATGAATACAAAAATAAGTTAGATTCTAATGCCTTAAACTTATTGATTAACTATAAATCATGAAATTTGGATAAAATTATTGCAGAGATAGATAAACTGCTTATTTTATCTGATAGGATAGATGAAAATATGGTGAAACAAAATATTTTTCCTGAGCTTGAAGAGTCTATTTTTCACCTTATTGATGATATTATGAATAAAAATTTTGTTGAAATTTTTAATAAGATAGACATAATTTTATCCCAAGTTTCTGTTTATGCTTTTTATAATAACTTAATTTCTAATTTAAGGGTTCTTGTTTATATTGATATCTTAAAAAATAAAAATATTTCTAGTATTTCTGAGGTTTTGAACTTATGAAATAGGGCTTTTTTGGTTAATAAAAATTATGCTATTGGTTCAAGGTCTTTAAATGATTTATATGTATGACTTATAGATTTGGATAAAAAAATGAAATCTTGATCTATGATTTGAAGTGAGGATGAAGTTTTAAAGTATGAGATAGAAAAGTGTCTTTTGAAAATGAGTAAATAGTTATTTACAATACTTTTTTTATTTAAAATTATTGTAAATATTTTACTCTTTTTAAAAAATGTGGGATAATGTTATTACAAACAAAAAATTTGTAATAACTTCCCACATTTTTTAATTGATGAATAATAGAATTATGGAACAAAGAACACAAAAACAAATAAAAATAGATTTTATACTTAATGTTTTAAAGGAGCTTTTTTGAGTGACTAAATGATCTCAGTATCTATATAAATTGATTTCTTCAAAAGAAGGTGATATAGATATTGTTGTTGTAGATAAAATAGTTGATATCATGAAAGAATCTATAAAAAAGGTTTGAGATAAGGTCAAAAAAGAACAAATAGAGAAAAATATTTCTAAACTTGAAATGATAAAAAAGCAAGAATTGGAGGATGATAAAAAAGAGTTAGAGGAAATTGAGAAATTATTATAAAAGTGTTTTTAAAAATTAATATTTTATTTTTTTAAAATTTAAATTATGAATGAAAAAATAGTTCAAAATGAAAGTAGTAATGAGAAATTAAAAAATTCTTTAGATAAATCTTTAGCTGAGTTAGAAAGTATGTCTTTAGATGATAAAGAAAATGTTTGAAAAAATTTTGTAGAAGAAGCAAGAAATAATGATAATTTGAAAAGAAATTTAATGTTAGATAATAGAAATTCTAAATCTAAAAATAATATTAACTTTGCTAGATATTCTGCTGATTTATCAGATAAAATACTTTCAGGTAGAAATACTTTAGTTCATAAAAGTGCTATAAAAGAATACCAAATCTTTAATGAATGAAAAATTGGTGAATTATGACACTTTAGTTTGAAAGGGGAAAAGTTTAGTGGTGTTCGTTTGGAAAACCAAAATGTAAATGGAGATGAAGACTGTTATTATCAAACTGTAACATTTAAGGAGCATTACGATTATTGTATAAGTAATGGTATGATAGAGCAAAAGGCGATTTTGGAAGCTCAAAAGTATGCAAATAAAAAAGAAAATATATTGTTAACTATTCATAGAGAAAATCCAGAAGTAGATAAACAAAAAATAATTCAAGGTTTAAAAGAATGAACTAGTACTTTGTGAGATTGGGGAGGGGTTGTGTATAGGGCTTTAGATTGATTTTTTAAAATTTTTTGAAGATCGCAATGACCTTTAAAAAATACATTTAAAAAGATAGATACTTTAGGTGGAAATTATGGTTCTCCTATTAAGAGCATAAATTGGGATCCTACAAAGAAACTTAATTTTATTTCTATTCATGATTTATCAGATATTAAGCCTAGATATTTATCCATGAATCATCGTCTAAGTGATAAAAATATTCAGGAAATTAGTGGTGTCATAAATAGTCAAGATATAACACCATCTAATTTATCAAATCTTGAAGAATTTTCTCAAGTTCAAGATATGGATAGAAATCATAAAATTGTTAGTGGTAAATTTATATTTCCTATTGAAGTAAGAAATTTTGTACAAGATTTGAAAAATATTTCAAGTATTATACCTCAAAATAAAAAAGATGAAGATAAATTAATTTGAGATTTAAACACTTCTTTATCAAGATTATCAAATGATTCTAATCATGCAAGTATTGGTATTTCTAACGTTAATTCAGGAATATGAAGTAATTTTGATCCTGGTTTTTCGATTGAACCTAAAAATTGAACAATATATCTTGATGATAAAAGTCGTGGTGTTTTAACATTTTTAAAAGATAAAGGTATTGAAGTAGGGTTTGATAGATTTAATATTAATGGTGAAGTTTTTATACGTTCATCTCAAATACCAGATTGAAGAGATTTTGGAAAAGTTTTTGAAGCATTGAAAAAAAATAAGCCTTTAAGTGCAGATGATCCTATTTTTAAATATTCAATGGATAAAATGAGTGCTGAAGATAAAAAATTAATAGAAGATGTAATGACAACATAAAGATACTAGGTATTGTCCAAAAAAAATTTAGAATTATGAAAAAGAAACAAAATTTATTGTTTCTTTTTTATAAAGTATTTTGAGTTCTTAAATAATGATATTAGTAGAAAATGTGATAATAAATTAACTAGATTTTTAAATATTGTATTTTTTTATTTTTTCATTTAAACTTTTTATTTTTCTGCCTAAATTGAAACTCCTTTTATCTAATTGTTCATTTGTTTCTTTACCCATAATTTAAATTTTAAAAAAATAAAATATTAATTTTTTTGGGAGGAATACAAATTAAATATAGTAAAATCATTACAAATTTTTAATTTGTACAAATATTATCTCATATTTTTTTAAAAAAGTATAATATTTTAAGTAATTCTTCTTATATCTATAAAAATTTAAATTTGATAAAATATAAATTTAAAAAAAATGAGTATCTAAATGAATACCCATTCTTTTTATTAAAAACAAACATTATTTTTTAAATATCATTACTCTAAAACTTCTTCAACATCAATTTCTATTTTATTATCCAGTTTTTCTTGTATCAAATCTTTAAGTGCTCCATATTGAGCAATTATTTTTTGTTTTTTATCATCTGACAAATTAGAATTTTCTTCTATTTTTTTCATTTTATCATCTATACGAGTAAGCACTTTTTCCAATTTTTCTGTTGGAATTTTATCTAATCTATCTCAAAGTTTTTTAGCAAATGCCTCTCTATATTTTGTTCTTAGTTCAAATTTTTTATTTTTATAGTTTTGTTTCATCTCATCTTTTTTTTGCTTATACTCATTTCTTTTTTGTTTCATCTCATCTCTTTTTTGTGAAGATTTTTCATGAATTTCTTCCATTTTTTCTATATACTGTTTTGCTTGTTCACTATCACCAACTATCTCTTTTATTTCTTCTAAATTTGCTTTTTTTCTTTCCTGCATTTCATTTCTTTTTTCTTCTCTAAATGCTTCTTTTTCTTCTTGAGTCATATTTTTATATTCTTGTTTTAACTTTTCCATTTCTTGCTTTTTTTCCTCTTTTTGTTTTTGCATTTCAGCTTTTTTTTCTTCCATGTGTTTTTTCAATTTTTCTTGAATATCACTTGGTAGTGCTTCAAAATATTTTTTTAGTTCTTCTCTTGATTGTGTCTTCTTTTGCTTATATTGTTTTTTATTTTCCATTTTTTCTTTTTTGTATTCACTTCTAGAATACTCACTTTCTTTTTCATCAGCAAATGCTAATGTTGTAGAGCTAAAAATAAATATTGCTCAAACTAAAATAGCTAAAAGCTTTTTTGTGTTTTTCATAATTTTTTTAATTATAAATATAAAATTGTAACTATATTATATCACTTAAGATTAAGAATCAAGTAAGAAAAATTTATTTATAAATTTTATGTTTATATTTTACAAATCTACATTAATAAATATAGAAATAAAATATTTTAATATATATCTCATCTTGTATCTCATTTTATAAAATAAATTATTAATTGTTTATCTATTATCTCATATATAAATCTATATTTTCATATTCTTAATCTATAATTTTTTTTATATCATTTTAATTGTTTTATATCTAGTTTATTTTTATAAGGATTAATTTTTAATATTTCTACCACTTTTTCAAGCTCAAATATTATTTTTTCTCATTTATGTTTTTCAAGAAATTTATAAATTTTTTTTTCAAATAGTACCTTATACATTTTTTAAATTATTAAAAAGTATATCTGAAGATATAAAATCTATTTTTCATTCTTTCTTTTCTTTTTTAAAATTTTTGATGGTTTCAACTTCATAATCGCTAGCTTCAACTTCAGCTATACTGTTTTTGTTTATATCATTATATTTTTCTATACTCATTATTACTACTTTTGGCTTATTATTATTCATTATAAAAATTTCTCCTAAATCTTGGGTTTTATTTAAAATATCTTTTGTGCTTGTTTTAAGTTGTGTGGTTGAAAAATATTTATCTTTAATTATTTGAGCCATATTTCTATAATTAAGTATTAAATTATATACACAATATTATACTCTTTTTTTCAAATAATCAAAATTAATTCTTATCTTACTACTTTTGCTATTACTTCAGTTACTCATTTATCAAGTGGGCTTGGTATTATCATATCTTCTGTAGGGTTTTCTATATAATCAGCTAAGGTCTGTGCTGCTAATAATTTATGTTTTTGTGTTATTTTTACAACTCTGTTTTCTAGTGCTCATTTAAATATTCATGGAAATACTAAAATATTGTTGAGTTGGTTAGGGAAATCACTTCTTCATGTTGCTACTATTCTTGCTCAGGCTTTTTTTGCTGTTTCGGGCATTATTTCTGGTGTTGGGTTTGCCATAGCAAATATTATTGGGTCTTTTGCCATTGTTTTAACCATTTCTTTTGTAAGTATTCATGGTGCTGATACTCATATAAATAGGTCTCTATCTTTTACTGCTTCTTCTAATCATCATTTTATGCACTCTTTTGATTGTGGATCAAGTGTGCATGCTGTATTTGTTATATTTGTTAGCATTTGTTTAGTTGGGTTCAATCATTCTCTTCACTTGTGTATTGTTCATCTTGAGTCTACCATAATTAGGTCTTTTACTCAATAGCTTAAAATTAATTTGGCTATTGCTACTCATGCTGCTCATACTCAATTTATGATTACTTTTAGATTTTGTTTTTTCTTTCATGTTATTTTTAATGAATTTATTAATCATGCTAAACATACTATTGCTGTTCAGTGTTGGTCATCATGAAATACTGGTATGTCTAAGTCTTTTTTTAGTGTTTCTTCTATCTCAAAGCATCTTGGTGCTGAGATGTCTTCTAAATTTATTCATCAAAAGCTTGGGCTTATGTTTTTTATTGTTTTTATTATCTCTTGGGTGTTTTGTGTGTCTAAAACTATCGGAAATGCATTTACTCATGCAAATTTTTTAAATAGTGCGCATTTTCATTCCATAACTGGTAATCATGCTAGTCATCATATATTTCATAATCAAAGTACTGCACTTCAATCTGATACTACTGCTATTGTGTTTTCTTTTAATGTGTATTTATAGGCATTTTTAGGGTCTTTTTTTATTTCTCTGCATGGTTCAGCAACTCATGGTGTGTATGCTAGACTTAGGTCTTGTTTTGTTTCTAATTTTATTTTTAGTTTTGTTTCAATTTTTCATTTTATTTTTTCGTGTAGTTTTAGGCTTTCTTTAAAATAGTCCATGTTTTTTGTTATATTAAGTTATATTAAGCTATATTAAGTTACTATTATATACACAAATATATTTAATTTTAATTTCTCACAATCTCTCATATTAATCATACTTTTTAAGTGCTCAAAATTAAAATTAAACATATTTGTGTATTTCTTCTAATTTCTAATAATCTCTTATATTAATCATACTTTTTAGGTGCTCAAAATTAAAATTAAACATATTTATGTATTTCTTCTAATTTCTAATAATCTCTTATATTAATCATATTTTTTAAGTGTTCAAAATTAAAATTAAACATATTTGCGTATTTTTTCTAATTTTTAATAATCTCTTATATCAATCACACTTTTTAAGTGCTCAAAATTAAAATTAAATATATTTGTATACTTCTTTTAGTTTCTCATATTTCTTGAATTTTTTTCATTTTTTTAGTTTCAAAAATTAATATATTTATATATTTTTTACCAATTTATTTCTTTTTCTCATTGAGATTTTAATATTTCATTGGTTTTTTTAAAGCACTTACTTCCTAAAAATCATCTATGAGCAGAAAAAGGTGAGGGGTGTGTTGTTTCTATTATATGATGTTTTTTCTCATCTATTAATATTTTCTTTTTACTTGCAAATGCTCACCATAGCAAAAATATTACTCAGGTTTTTTCTTTGGATATGGTTTCTATTATTTTATCTGTAAAATTTTCCCATCATATATTACTATGACTTGCTGGTTTTGATGCTTCTACTGTCAAAATAGCATTTAAAAGTAAAACTCATTGTTTTGTCCATTTTGTGAGGTTTCAATTAGTAAAATCTTTTTTTATTTCTAGACTAGTTTCTATTTCTTTGTATATATTTTGTAGGCTTGGTGGTGGCTTAACTCAATCTTGTACAGAAAAACTAAGTCCGTGTGCTTGATTTTTTCAATGATAAGGGTCTTGTCATATTATGACTACTTTTACTTCATCAAATTTTGTTTTATTTAGTGCATTAAATATATTTTCTGGTCTTGGATATATTACTTTTGCTTTTTCTATTTCTTGTTTTAAAAAACTTTTTATTTGTTTCATATAATCTTTATCAAATTCTCATCTTAGGTATTTTAACCATGAATTTTCTAGTTTTATATTTCAGCTCATTTTTTAAATTGAATTATTAAATTATTTGTATAATATATTAAAAATAAGATTTTACAATAATAAAAAATGAAAATCTCTCAGTTAAAAAATAAGAAAATAGCTATTTTAGGTTTTTGAGTAGAATGAAAGTCTAGCAAATCTTTTTTGGAAAAATTATGAATAAATAATTTTGAAATTTTAGATAAAAATCTCCAAACTAACTATCTAGATGATTTAGATAGGTTTGATATTATTTTGAAAAGTCCTTGAATTAGTCCTTACAATTTAGATAAACTTCAAAAATTTAAAGGTATTATTAGTTCTCAAGCAGATATTCTAGCAAATAATTTTTCTTGAAAAATTATTTGAATAACATGAACAAAATGAAAATCAACTATTTCTGTTTTGACTTATGAACTCTTAAAAAATATGGGTTATAATGTTAAACTTGTTTGAAATATATGAAAACCTGTTCTTGATCAAATAGACTTATTAAAAAAACAAAAATATGATTTTATTGTTTATGAACTTTCAAGTTATATGCTTGAATGATTGAATTTAAATATTTTTATTGGTTTTTTAAATAATATATATGATTGTCATCTTGATTGGCATAATGGTAGAGTAAACTATGAAAATGCTAAACTTAATATTTTTAAGCATGCAAAACATAAACTTGCATGATATGAGCTTAAATCTATTTTATCTAGTAGAGATAATTTTGATATAAATTGAATTGATTTTTTTGGTCTAAAATGAAAATATTGTTATACAAATAATGCTTTTTATGTTGATGAAAATGAAATAATAAAAGATAAAAATATTGCTTTAAGCTGAGTTCATAACAAAAAAAATATAGCTTGAGTTATTTGAATTGTTGATTTGATAAATCCTGACTTTGATAGAGAAAAACTTAAAAAAACATTATCTTGTTTTTCTGGACTTCCTCATAGACAAGAAAATATTTGAACATATAATGGTATTACTTTTATAAATGATTCAATAGCTTCTACTCCAGAATCTACTATAGCTGCTATAAATACTTTTACTTCTAGTATATGAACTTTATTTGTTGGTAATGAAGATTCTGGTTTTAATTTTGAAGAACTAAAACAAACTATAAAAAAATTTAATATTGAAAATATAGTTCTTTTTCCTAGTAGTTGAGAAAAACTATTTTGAGATTTTTCTCAAAATATGGATTTTGATTTGGAGTATGACTTTAAAGATTGAAACTTTAAAACTAAACTTTATAAAACTTTATCTATGAAAAAAGCAGTGAATTTTGCTTATAATAATACAAAAACTTGAAAAATAGTATTATTATCAACCTGAGCTCCTAGTTTTAACGCTAATTGACCATGAATTATGTCTTGGAAATCTTATAGAGAAAAATGAGATTTGTTTAAAAAATATGTAAAATCCCATAATTTGTAAGTTTATGTTATATTTGTATCTATTTATATCATTTTTTGTTACATTTGTAACATTTTGCTATATTTTATCTCTTTTTAACAATATTGTTTATAAAGTTCCTCAAGTTTCTACTTTTAGTTCTGATTTATCTTTTTTGAAAAGAATTTTTGATTCTTATGAACTTAAATGAAAAAATATTGCTGATTTGTGAAGTTGAATATGAAAAATGCTTAGATTTTTTGAAAAAAATTATTCTATGAATTCAGTTTGATTTGAAATAGATTTTTCAAATGTCTTGATTTCTAGGATTATTTCAAAAATTTTTGGTTTCAAAAATAAAGTATTTAAAAAAGATTATCTAAAATCTAGTTTAAGTGATTTTGATTTTATTTATGTATATCTTTTTCCTAGTATTATGGATAAGCTTGAAAAGAAATTGTGGTCTAGTTGTAAAAAATGAACTGTTATTTTTGTAAATGCTTTCAAATTTGAAAATCATAAACCACTCAAGGTATATCAAAAAAATTGAAAAGATAAAGTATTTGTTTATGTGATATAATAATTTGACTTTTCTACTCCAAACCTAAACTTTCTTTAGTTATTTCTCATGCTCAAGGTTTTTTATCTAAAAATTCTCTAAATTCTTGTTTTATTTCATTTATTATTTTTTTTGTATTTTCAAAACTATCGGTTGTAACTAGTTTTTTTCTATAAACTTTTACTCATGGGAAATTTTTGAGATATTGGACTAAGTGCTTTCTTATCTCTAGACTTCACTTTCTTTCTCATTTAACTTTAACTAACGCATTTGCGTGAAAAAGCATTTGCTCTAATATTTCTTCTAGGGTTGGTTGATAAACTCAATCTATAAAATCTCCTTTTGCTTCAAAATTTAGTTTTTCTTTATCATCTAAAAAACACCAAGGGTTTCAAAAACTTCATCTTCCTATCATAAATCATGCTAGGTTTTTAACTTTTTTATTTCAATCTTTGTGATTTAATATATCTCAGTTTGCAATTACTGGTATATTTAGATGTTTTTGTAGTTCATATATTGGTTGCAAATTTGCTTGTCATGTATATGCTTGTTTAGCTGTTCTTCCATGAACTGTCAATAAACTACATCAAGCTTTTTCTAGTCATAATGCAAATTTTATCAAATCTTGTCATCAATCAAAACTTAGCCTTGTTTTTACTGATATGGGGAGATGTGTTGCTTCATTTAAAGCTCTAACTATTTCAAAAGCTACTTCTTCGTTTATTAATAAACTTGATCCATGTCAACTTCTTACTACTTTTTTAGCTGGACATCACATGTTTACATCTATTCAGGCTATGTTGTATTTTGGATCAGAAATTATTTTAGCCGCTTTTGCAAACATCTCAGGGTCTTTTCAAAATATTTGAATTATTAATGGTTCTTCTTGTTTGCTATGTTTTAAGACTGAGTCAGCTAAAAATTTTGAATGTACTAATCAATCAGCACTATAAAACTCACTTATACAAAAAACTTTGGGTGCAATTTTTTTTATTGCTTGTCTATATGGACTATCTCAATATCAATCCATTGGTGCTAAAAAACATAATTTTCCATGTTTTTTCATCTGTTTTTTCCAAAAATCTTTCATTTGATATTTATATTTTTTAAATTTGAAAAATTTTATTAAAAAATAAAAAAAATTCAAATAAATAAATTTTTATTTGCATTTTATATAATATATATGTTAAAATTACATTAGTTTAGAAATTTATAAAAAATAAATAATATGCTTGGTTTATCAAATTTATTAAAAACTAAATCTTCAAATAAAAGTAAGCTTTTAAATAGTTATGGTTTTAAAAATAAAAAATTACCTATTTGACTTATAGATATTGATGAGTTGTTTATTGATAATATATTAATTGATGCTTTGAAAATACTTCCAGCAAATTTTATTGTTTTTTGAGAGTGAGAAAAATTTGGAAGTCTAGATAATATTTGTTTTATACAAAAATCTAAAAATCTTATTGATTCTGGTTTTGACTTTATTGTTACTTGTGATGATGATTTACTAAAATATATGAAAATTTGAATAACTCCTATTACTTCAAAATCTAACAGTTTATGAGGTATTTTAAAAGAGTTTAATGCTTGAGTTGTAGAATGAAATTCTTTTATCTTTGAAAATGAGTCTCTTTGTGATATTTATTATGCTATTATTAGGTATGTAGAAAATTTTAAATTTCCTTATGATAATAAAGCTTTAATAAAAAATATTTTAAGTATTTAATTATCACAAAACTTTGACTAAATGAAAAAAAATAATAGATTAGTTAGCATATAAAATTATTTGCTAACTTTTTTTATGGGAAAAAATCTAGTTATTGTGGAATCACCCGCTAAATGAAAAACTATTGAAAAATTTTTATGAGCAGATTATAATGTTGTTGCTTCTATGTGACATATTAGAGACTTACCATCAAAAAATTTAGGTATAGATATGGATAATAATTTTGAGCCTAGCTATGAAATAAGTGAAGATAAAATTAAAACGGTTAATTCATTAAAAAAACTCGCAAAACAATCAAAAGATGTATGGTTAGCTACGGATGAGGATAGAGAATGAGAAGCTATAGGTTGGCATTTATGTCATGCTTTAAATCTTGATCCTAATAAAACTAAAAGAATTGTTTTTCATGAAATAACAAAAACAGCAATAACTCATGCTATCAAAAATCATAAAACTCTAGATTTAGATTTGGTTGATGCCCAACAAGCAAGAAGGCTTTTAGATAGACTTGTTTGATTTAAAGTGAGTCCTGTTTTATGGTCTAAAATAAGAAAATGATTATCAGCTTGAAGGGTTCAATCTGTCGCTGTTAAACTTATAGTAGAAAAAGAAAAAGAGATAAATAATTTCAAAGCTGAAGAGTCTTGGAAATTGTTTGTGCAATTTAGTCATTCTTCTATAAAATTTAAAGCAGAATTACATAAGCTAGATTCAAAAATAAAAAAATTTAAGGATAAACAAAGTGTTTTCAAGTTTATCTCAACTCTTTACTCTAGTATAGAGGATATAAAAGAGACTAAAAATAAAAAAGGTTTTATTGAGTTAGAAAAGTCTGGAGATTTAGAGTTCAAACTAATTGATTCTTCTAAAAAAGATTCTAAAAGAAATCCTTGAGCTCCTTTTACTACTTCTACTTTGCAACAAGAAGCTTCAAGAAAAAATGGTTTTTGAGTTAAACAAACTATGATGATAGCTCAAAAACTTTATGAAGCAGGTTTTATTTCTTATATGAGAACTGACTCTGTAAATCTATCAAATGAGGTTTTAAAATCTTCTAAGCAAGTTATAGAAAAAAAATGGGGTAAAAATTATTATAAAAAGAGAGTTTTTACAACTAAAAATTCTCAAGCTCAAGAAGCTCATGAAGCTATTAGACCTACAGATATTTCTAAAAGTCCTGATGATTTAAAATCAAAACTAGAACCAAATCAACTTAAATTGTATACTCTTATATGGAAAAGAACTCTTGCTAGTCAAATGTCTGAGGCTATTGTCGAGGTAACTAATTTTACCTTTACTCCTACAATTAATACTAGTAGTGAATGGAAAACAAAATGAGAAGTTATAAAGTTTGATTGATTTATGAAACTTTATATTGAATCTAGAGATGATGATGATTTAGAAGAGCAATCAGAAGGAGTATTACCTAGTATACAAATATGAGAATTATTAACTGCAAAAAAGCTAAATTCTTCTCAAAATTTTTCAAGACCACCAGCTAGATACACAGAGGCTTCTTTGGTAAAAAAGATGGAATCAGAAGGTATAGGTAGACCTTCAACTTATGCTCCTACTATTGATACTATTATAAATAGAGGTTATATAGAAAAAATAGATAAAAGATATTTATCTCCAACAGAAACTGCTTTTATTGTAACAGACTTTTTAGAAAAATATTTCTCTGAAATGATGGAATATAAATTTACTAAAAAGGTAGAAGAAGATTTTGATAAAGTAGCTCTTTGAAAAAATTCTTGGAGAAATATGTTAAAATCTTTTTGGGAGAATAGTCTTAAAAAAGATCTAGAAAATGCTTGAGAAAATGCACAAAAAGTTATAGAAAAAGTTTGAAGAAATTGCCCAGAGTGTAACCAAGAATTAGTTTGGAGGTTTAGTAAAGCTTGAAAATTTGCCTGATGTTCTTGATATCCAGAATGTAGGTTTATAGAAAAAGATAAACAAAAAGAAGCTGAGCTTGATGAGTTGAGAAAGAAATATGAATGAAAACCATGTCCTGATGGTATAGAGGGAACCATAGTTGTGAAAACTGGTAGATATTGACCTTTTTTGGCTAGTAGTGAATATCCTAAAGTTAAATGGATATGAAAAATTAAATCAGAAAAAGATGAAATTTTAGAAAAAATTTTAGAGGAAAAATGACTTTTGGTAGATGAAGAAAGTTGAGAAAAAATGGTAGTTAAAGGTTCTAGAAGATGACCTTTTTTAGCGGCTGCTAATTATCCTAAGGTAAAGATAGCAAAAAATATACCAAAAGATGTTTGGGATGAACTAAATAATAGGCTAAATAATAGCTCAGATTCTAGTGATTAAAATTTCACAAAAATAAATATATTGTTATAATGATAATATATTTATTTTTGTATAAAAGATATGAAAACATTAACTATTGTAAAACCAAGTTGAATAATAAATACTGATGATAATATTGTTATTAATGTATTTAGTAACATTATTGAAGAGTATACAGATTTTGATATTAAATTAATGAACAAGTATTTTGAAACTAAAAATTTAGATGATTCTTCTTTTGTTAATATTTAATTATGATTAATAGAGTTGTTGAATTACACGAAGTTTTTGAGTACTTAAAGAAAAGAGGTTTAATTAAACAGTATAAAAAAGCTAAAAACTATATTTTGAATTGAGGTTTAGAAACTGTTTTATTTAAAAAAAGAAAACCTAGAACTTCAAAAATATATCAGTTCAGAATTAATTCTAAATATAGAGCATTTTGATACTATGATGATAATAATGATTCTATTTTTAAGGTGATTAAAATTTCAGACCATCAGGATTAGAAAATTTTCTAATCTTTTTTTATATTTAATGCTTTTACTCAATTTTTTTTGTTTTTATTGTTGTATTTAAACAGTCAAACTAGTTGTTTTTTTGTAAAATCGTTTGATATATAAAAAAATATTATTCAAAAAATGGCTCAAAATAAATGACCATAAAGACTAACTCATGTATGAAATCAAATAAGTAAATTTATGGCTATTGCTGTTATTCATCACTTATATTCTGGATTATTTAGTGATTTTAATTCTAGTGTATAATAAGTTAATATAGCTAAAGCAAAACCACTTATTCAGATAGTATAGGTATTTGGAGAAAAATATGATAATAGTAAACTATTGAAAACTACTGATAATATAAAAAATGTGATAAATTTGTTTCTTCACATTATTATCTCAAGTAAATTTCAAAAATAATATATAAATATTGCATTAAATAAAAAGTGTATTGGTCATGAATGCAAAAATGTTGCTGTAAAAAATTGTAATATAAAATGAAAGTATTTTCAAGAATATAGGTAAAAATTATTCATGGACCATTCTAAAATAAATTCTGGTAAAAAATATCATATTGTTGTAAATATAAGAGAGATTAGTATAAGTATATTTGAAAATGTTGCTTTGTTAAATATTGGCATATTTTAAAATAGTTTATTTAATTCTTTTTTAATTTTATCTAAATCATCAGTTTTTAATCTTCAAATTTTTTTTCTAAGTCTTAATTTTGATATACACCTTGCTTGAAAAACTAATGCAATAGAATCTTTTTTTAATCCATTGTTTTGTTTATCTATAAAATATGTCAACATATATCATTTTGCTTCTAGGTTTCAAGTTATGGGAATTATAAAAACAGTATTTAATATACTATTTAATTGTGTTTTTTGAAGTATTATTATTGGTCTTAATCAACCTTGTTCATTACCTAATGCTGGATTTAGATTAGCTAAAAAAATATCTCAATTTTCAATGTTCATTATTATCTACTTACTTTGTAAAAACATCCATTCTTCTTCACTTGGTAGATCATTAAAATCAAGCTTTGATAATTCTTTAGCATCACTAATTAGTTCTTGTTCAATAGATTTTTTTAATAGGTTTTCTGCTATTTCACTTCTTGATAATCATAATTTAGATTTTAATGTATCTATTTGTGATATTAGATCTTTACTTAATGATAAAGATAAGTTTTGTTTTATTAGCATAACATAATAGTTAATTATAATATGTTTATATATTATATATTTTTTTTAAAAAATCAATATTTACTTATAGATTTTATTTATTTAATTTTATATAAAAATAGACTCCAAATATTATCATTGGTAGACTATATATTTCTCAAAGTGTAAAATAGTTCCAAATATATCAAATATGTGGATCTGGTTCTCTAAAAAAGGCTTCAACAAATATCCTAAAAATTCAATATAGAATTAGAAATAAGCTGGCTATACATCATTTTTTTAGTTTTTTGTATTTATATATTAAATTTAAAATTATAAACAGTACTATTCATTCAAGTAAAAACTCAACTAATGGTGAAGGGAAATATCAAACTGAGTTTTTATAAACTGCAAATATTCAATTGTATCACTCATATCACAATAATTCTTCATTTAAATAATTTCATATTCTTCCAAGTCACAATCATATTGGCAGTACTAATGTTATTTGATCAGATAGTTTATAAAAATCAATTTTGAATTTCTTTGAGAATAATATCATTGCAATTAATACTCAAATAACTCATCCATGAAAACTCATTCATCATTCCCATATTTTTAATATATTTAGAGGTTCATTTATATAAGAACTAAAGTTATACAAAAATACATAACCAAGTCTTCATCATAAAACTACTCAAATAACAATATATACAAGTAAATCATCTAATATATTACTTTTTATTATTTTTCTTTTTTTTATGATGTAAAATCAAGCTAAAAACCCTAGTACATACATTAATCAATAATAACTTGGTGATATAGTGATTCAAAATATTTCTGTTTCAAATATATACATTTTCTAAAGATTATTTATCTTTCAAAGCTTTGTCAATAGAGGGCTTTAGCTATCTATTCAATAGGTTGATATGTTAAATCTAATATGTTAAGTCTAGTATAACAAATGGTTCATATAACAAAAGACTCATGTATTAAAGGGCTAAAGCCCTCTGTTAACAAGTATATAAAATTTAGTTTATTAATTAATATAGTTTTTCTCATTTATAAACTAAATTTACATACTGTATAAATATATTATACAATAAAATTGACTTTAAGTGCTTTTATTTACTAAATAATTTATTTATGGTTTTTCTTATTGTTTAGCCAATACTTATTTTTTAACTTATTTTATATATTATAAAATAAATAAGAAAATTGACAAGTATTAAAATCTATGTTGTAATATATGCACAAGAAATAAATTAAATATACAAAAACATAAAAGTCAAGTATTTTGTATAAACTATTAAACTAATTTTATTTATTATCTCTGGCAGGGAATTATAACTCTATTAATTTAATATATAGTTAGATAGATTTAAGGCACAATGTATCTACTAATTATATTATATACAAAATAATAACTTTTAAAAATTTATTTCAAAAATAAAGTTATTATGAAAAATATGAAAAGTATTAAAAAGGTTGGTTTAGTTCTTTTCACAATGATATTTATTATAACAAATACTATATCTTTATGATTAGTTTCTGCATCAAGTTCTTCTACACAAATAGTCTACCCACTAAAAACTGTATCTAAACTTGAATGTAGATATGATGATTATGATGAATTGTCTAAAGGATGTAAGCAAAAACTACCTATTTTAAAAACAAAGGATTATAAAAAATATTCTAGCCAAAATGGTTGATATAATGATTATACTAGATTTTATACTGTTTTATGGTGAGCAAGTTATAAATATGGTTGGGATGTATGATATGGTTGACACGGTTGAACTGACATAGCATCAAGTAGAGGTACTCCTGTATACTCTATTGCAAAATGAAAAGTAATAGAAGCCAAAAAAGCTCTAGGTTGGTGAAAATTTGTTACTGTAGAACACTATGTTTATGGGAAAAAAGTTTTTAGTAACTATGCCCATTTGGATAAAATAACAGTAAATGTTTGAGATAGAGTTAATGCTTGAGAACAAATTTGAACTGTATGAAATACATGAAATTCTACTTGAAATCACCTACATCTTCAAATTGATTTAAACACTAAATTCCACCCTTATTATTATGATTGGAAAAAATGTCCTTATTCTTATAAAAAGATAACAGAACAATGAGTTTGTTTTGATGAACTTAAAAAAAATACTATAGACCCCTTACTTTTTCTTGAGACTAAATGAAAAATTGTAAAAAATTTGAAAACAATGACTCAAAAAGTAACAATAAATAAAAATAAACCTATTACTAGCAAAAAATCAAATAAAAAAATTGATATTGATATATTTGATAAAACTGTTTATAGATGATATTCAAGATCAGACATAAGAGAAGTACAACAAATTTTTAGAGATTTAGAGTTGTATGATTGAGGTTTAACTTGAGATTATAGTGATATAGAAAATATTATTTTAAAATATCAAATTGATAAATGAGTTGTTAAAAATAAATCTAGTCTTTGAGCTTGATGGTTTTGACCAAAAACTAGAGCTATGGTAAAAATAGATTATGATAAATTCTTAAAATCTGGTAAAAAACATAACTATGTTGTTATAACAAATAAAAATAAAGACTCTATAAATTCTTGAAATACTATACAAAAAATAGAAAGAAAAAATATGATGACTAGGGAAGAAATAGAAGCAAGAGAGTATGAAAATTTTATAAAAAATAATAAATTTGACTTAGATTTAAAGAATATATGAGGTAATATAAAACTTTGAACTAGCGCCAAGATAGATTTTAAAATTACAAAAAAATATAAAGATAAACCATTTAGATGAAATACTCCACTTAATATATCTATTGTAACTGATGAAAGAATACTAAAGGTTTTTCCCAAAAAATTTTATAACTTTTCAGATGGGAAAAGAGAAATAACTTTAAATTGAGTTAAATCATGAATAACAAATGTAGCTATAAAATTTTGAAGTAAAACTATAAAAACTTACAAAATAAGGGTTTATTCACCAAAAGATAAAATTTACTTAGAATCATGAAATATATATTGAAGTAAAAATGTTATATTATCTAATAGTACAAAAGCTATAGCTTTGTTTAGGGATAAAACTAAGAAAAACTTGATAAATATAGAGTACCACTGAACATATAAATTGAAATGAAGTCCGGATACTAAAGTTTGTATTAAAAAGTGAAGTATAAAAAATCTTTCAAAAGTTCACAAAAAATCTTGTAACAGACATGAATATAAAAGAGAAATTGATTTTAATTATAGTGATACTATAGCTTGAATATTGTTTTTTGACTACAAATCAACTTGAGATGATGCAAAAATAGAAATCATAAATACCTATAACAATGCAAAATTAGCTGATAAAAAATTAAAAGTTAGTTATCCAAAATGATTAAAAAACAACTATGTTTATAAAGATGATGTAATAAAATGATTAAAAAATGATATTATTTCAAATTCTTCTAAATGATATTTTTTAGAACAAAGAGCTATAACTCAATATGATTCTAATTTATGGATAAGAAACACTTTAAATAAAATGAGACTTAATTCTTACAATGAAAAATTTAGCAATAAAATATCACAAAATCTTAACAACTTGATTCAAGAATCTAACTCTAAAATAAAAACTTTAACCAGAAAAGAATTTTTAGAAAAGGCTCATAAATATCTAGTTTTCACAAATATAAATTCTTGAAACTTAAGAGATTATAAAGATTTGAATGAAGATTGAAATAAAAAAGCTTATGGTTTATTTTGAAACTCTTTAACTTGGAAAGATAGGTTTGGTGAAAATTATTTTCAGCCAAACAAACAAATAACAAGATGAGAAGTTGCTTTTATCTTAAACAATGCAATGTTTAATAACACAAACTTGGAACTAAGTTTAAAGTAATTTTAAAAAACTAATTCTATATTTTGTGAAAAATAAAAAACTAATTTAATTAACTAATTATAAATCTATGAAAACTATAAACACTAAAACTAATTTTCTAAATAATGAAAATATTTGAAATAAAAATGAGATAAAAACTCAAAATCAATTGTTTAATAAAAGATTGAATGATATATTGAAACCAGATAACTATGATTTTTGAGATATGATAGATGAACAATCTATGGCTACAGATATATCAAGGCTTATATGAGCTAAACCTTGAGCTATGCTAGAAGAACAACTAAGTTCTCTTTGATTATATAAACAAAAGCAAGTTTGTGAAAATTCATTACAATCTTCAAATGATAATACCTTTTGAGCTCCTAACAAAATTTTACCTTTGAAAAAAGCTTGTGCATAAAATTTTATAATGACTTTTTATTGAAATAAAAAAACACCTTAGTTTGCCTACTTTGGTGTTTTTGTTTACATCAAAATGTCCTACCTAGAAAAAAATAACCCATCTAAGCTCCATAAAAATAACCCACCTAGCCTCCCTAAAATTAGGGAGTGACAGCTGCAAGAGTATTGATTTATTGTAGTTCCTTTCCCTAATGTTATGGAAAGGATTCAGGTATGGGTTACCTTGAGTTTTTTATACTTAATATTCAATAAACGTCTATTAGAAAATCAATAAAACACTTGACAAAGAATTGAAAAAAAAGACTATATTATATATATATTAAATTTGGAATATATGAAAAAACAAGGCAACAAGGCAACAAGGCAACAAGGCAACAAGG
>CAWUJK010000019.1:0-22756 GCA_963922865.1 uncultured bacterium
TATTACATAGCTTATTATTTTCCTCATTTTTTTAGTTTTTAGATAATAAAAAAAAACAAAACAACAAAATCGTTGTTTTATCTTACAGTAATAAATATGTTACATTTGCCTCCTTTCATTTCTTTGACTTAATTTATATTAATAATATATCAAATAGTCTTAAATATAATATATCTATTCTCATCTTTTGCAAATATTTTTGTATTCTCTTTTTAGTTTTTTAGTGTATAGTTTAAATTTTCTCTAAAGTATATCAAAATAAAAAAACATATCTTTTAATAAATTTAATAACTTATTATTAAATCTTTTTCTTCTCATCTAAATCAAATTTGACATAGATTATAATTCAATACTCTTGACATAGTTATTGATAAAATTTGCTCTGTTTTGATTTGAGTAGATAAAAATAATTTATGCTTTTCATCAAATTTTTCTATATAAATTCATGATATAACTCCTCTATTTATTCATTTAAACATAGCTTTTACTTGACCTGATTCACGAACAGGAGGATTAAAAAAAATTTTCTCCCCCATAGCCTTATAATCACTTCATTTATACATTAAATTTTCTATTTTAACTCAAACTGTAACAAGAGGTACACTAAAATCAACATCAAAACAATTTATTTCTTGATTAAAAAATCATAAATCCTTATAATAGCTTTCCAAAATCTCCATCTCTTCTTTTAAACTAACTCAAACTATATGAGTTTTTTTACTATTTTTTATAGCAGAATCAAATATTTTTTTAAAAATTTCAAGCTCATCTTTTGGAGAATAAACCATAGACCAAGTGGCCGGTTTAGTCTTTGATTTTTCTAACATCTCTAAATTTTTTTTCTCTTCCAAAAATTCACTCAAAAATATAACTTCAATACCATCAGAAGCTATATTTTTTTCATAGATTAGTTTTTTTATAAGAAACTTATTATCTCAAATATTGTAATCTATATTAACTATTTTGTGGGGAAAGATTTGTTTCATAAAAATGTGATTTATATAAGACTTCTTCTGAATGTCTTGAGTTATCATAGTCTAAAACACTCAACAATAACGACTGATTTCTAAAGGTTTGTCATTTAATAGTAATAATTCCCCTAAGGGTCTTTCTTATTTTTCTTACATTTCATTTATGTTCAAATATGATAGATTTAAGTTTTTCAATAGAAACAAATTCCGTATTTCGACTATTAAATACTAGCTCTAGTATTCTTTTAACACCAATATAATCAACTCTTATATTTTCATCTGTAAAACCCAAAAAAATAGCCAAGCAATAGTTTTGTTTTGAAAAATACTTTGCTCAAATCAAATCCCTCACTACCTCTAGTTTAGGTCTTAGTTCTGAACTGCTATATTGTCTATTTTTTTGGTTCATAATTAAATAAAATTAAAATACAAATTAAGATTTCTCCAAAATCTTTTTAACTGGCTTATAACTAAGTCTGTGTATTCAAGTTATGTTATTTTTATTTTGCAGGTTTTGTTTATGCTTTTTAGTTCAATATCATTTATGATTTTCTATTCATAGATTTGGGTATAGTTGAGAATATGTTTTTAATAGCTTATCTCTAAAAACTTTTGCTATAATGCTTGCTGCTCAAATTTCTTTTATTTTTGAATCTCATCAAACCACAAAGATTGGTTTTTTGTTTAATTCTTCAAATATATAATTATCATTTCAATCTATAAGGGTTTTCTTTATTTTTCTTTTATCAATTTTTCTTAAAAGCTCAATTAGGGCTCTTCTCATAGCTTCCTTATTTGCTTTTTTTATATTTATCTCATCAATAACAAAGTTATCCACAACTCAAACTCAAAAAAAAATTTTGGGTTTTTCTAAAACACTGTATTGTATGAGTTTTTTGTATATTTTTTCTCTTTTTTTTGTAGATATTTTTTTTGAATCATTCAAACTAGATAAAAATTCTTTTTCTAAAGAGGTCTTTGAGTTAAAAGTCAAAGCGCAAGCGACTACCGGTCAAAGCCAAGGTCATCTACCAGCTTCATCTATTCAAATTTTGTACATTGATATTTTCTTATTTTCTATTAAAATAAAAATAGAAAACTGATTCAATAAGTAAGCTAAATTAGGATTGTTAGTAAAAACAACAGTAATATTTTAAAAAAAAATCACAAAAATGCAAATAAAACTGGATGTAAACAAAAATAATATAAATGATACCATAATAAAATCTATTATATTTAAAACGGTAATAGAGTTATTTTTTGAAAAAAATAAGATAGATATAAAAAATAGTGTCAGGTCTATAAAAATGTTTGGAGATGTATTTTTAGTAAATGTAGAAAAACCCATAATAGCTCACGAGCTTTATTTA
Source organism: uncultured bacterium (assembly GCA_963922865.1). Lineage (GTDB taxonomy): Bacteria > Patescibacteriota > Gracilibacteria > BD1-5 > UBA6164 > CAWUJK01. The sequence continues at coordinate 2,342 of CAWUJK010000019.1, forward strand.
ATAAATGAGGAGATAAAAAAAGTCGTAATTAAAAAATTAAAGAAAATGTGATTTAATTTTTTAAGATTTGAAATAAAATACAAATAAAAACTAAGCTTGAGTTCTTAATTTCATAGCATCAATTACTCTTTTAATTGATATAATATAAGCAGCATTTCTAAAACTGCAATTATATTGTTTTGATGTATTAAAAACATCAATTGTAGCTCTTATTATTTTTTTGAAAAGTTTAGAATCAACTTCATCTTCATCCCAATAAAAATTGGCGTTATTTTGTACTAGTTCGAAATATGAGACCATAACTCACCCAGAGTTAGCTAAAATATCTGGAATAACTTTTATATTATTTTTTTCTAATACTTCATCTGCCTCAGGTGTAACAGGTCAATTTGCAAGTTCTAGTATGAAAGATGCTTTTATTTTTTCTGCATTTTCCAAGGTTATTTGATTCTCAAGTGCTGCTGGGATTAATATATCAACATCTAACTCTAGAATATCTTTAGTTTTCAATTTTTGTGAATTCTTATAATCAATTACTGATTTTTTAGATAACTTCAATCTAGATAGTTCTCATATATTCAAACCTTTTTTGTTTATAATAGATCATTTAGAATCTGAAATTGCTATGATTTTAGCTCAAAGTTCAACTAATATCTCAGCAGCGGTTAAGCCCGCATTTCATGCTCATTGTATCGCAATATCTTTTCATTTTAAATCTTGACCTAGTTCTTTTAGGATTGTTTGTAAAACATATATTCATCATTGGGCTGTAGCTTTTGATCTACCTTTGGATCATCAAACTTCAAGGGGTTTTCAAGTAAAAGATCAAGGACTATATTCTCAAGATAAATATGAATATTCATCCATCATCCATGCCATTATTTGTGGGTTTGTATTAACATCAGGGGCTGGTATATCAGTCTTTGGTCATATATATTTATATATAGCCCTAACATATCATCTTGAAAGTTGTTCTAATTCTTTTTGGCTTAAATCTTTCGGATCTACTATAACTCAACCTTTAGCTCCTCAAAGAGGTATATCAATTACTCAACATTTAAAAGTCATCCATAGTGACAAAGCTTTTACTTCTGAATAATTCACATCAGGATGAAATCTTATACCTCACTTAAAAGGTCATCTAGAATCATTATGTTGTGATCTATATCAAGTAAACATTTTTATACTTCAATCATCCATTTTAACAGGAATAGTGACTTCCAAAATTCTTTTTGGACGAGATATTTGAGAAAATATATTTGTATTGTTACTACAATCTTCAAATAATCCACAAGCTTTATTTAACTGTTTTCAAGCATTTTCAAATGCATCAATAATATTTCTTTTCATTTAAATTTTTATTATAATAATAAAATCTAGTTTAGATTATAAAAATAATATTAACTATATTAATTAATTTTTCAAATTCTTATATTTTTTTATTTTTAGGTATTGACTTTTTATTTATAAATACTAATATAGGTTTTATATATTTTATATTTAACAAAACTATATAGCATGCTTGATAAAATGAAAATAGCAAATAATGTCATAACAAGAAGAAACATAAAAGAGAGGTTATTTAGAATACAAGAGTCTGATTTTTATAATCCTAACTGTATAGATGGTAGAGACACTGACAATTATAGACCTTCTATTGCATGATGAAAAATATGAGTTTTAATGGCAGTGTTAAAAACCTTGGATGAATTAAAAATTAATAATGATAGAAAAAAAGAAACAATAACATTTTTGAATCAATATTTTGGATGATTTGGTTTCCACTCAGATACACATGTGAAAAAGAATGATTGTAAGTGATGCGGACATATAAAACACTGACTTTTTGAAAGTATAAAAGATTATGGATTATCTCAAGATAGTATAGATTTAATAAAAGAGGAAATAAAACAAACAAAAGAAAAAAACATAGATACTTTGGAGTGAAATCATGAAGAAATAGCAGTCTTATTAATAGAAAATAAGCAATACTGAGTAAAATCAAATCTCAACTGAAAACAATTTTTTGTTTACAATTCTTGATATGCTTTAGAACTATACGAAAAAATAGCTGAAGAATTATTAAAAAAACAATGAATATTATACTGAATCAAAGATTTATGAAAAAAGTTTTTTGAATCATGACAAAGTCAATTTCTTACTACATGAAAAAAACTAGCTGGTTGACTTCCAATATATAAATTAAAACTAAAAAACAGTTGAGAGATATTATCTTTAGATAAAATATGAACTGTAGAAAAAGATGAAAAAGTAAGAACAAAAGTATGCAGTATCATAGAAAATAGATAAATATATGATTTATATAAATAACTAATAAATATCTATTCAAGAATACAAAAAGCAATGAACATACCGTGGTATGTTCATTGCTTTTTTTAAAAAAATTCTATTTATAAAATTTTTTGAATCCTTACTATAAATTAAAAATAATTGAATTTAATATACTTTTTTTATATCTGACTCAATTCATTCTTCTATCTCTTGTTTAAATTTCAAATAAAGTTTAGGACTTATAACATCTCTTTTATAAAGTCGCTCAACTACTTCTTCTTCTATTTTCAAAAGAGATTTATTAGTTAGATTTGATTCAATAACCATTATTGTAGATCTATACCTAGAAGCTATTTCATCCATCTTAGATTTAGCTGAATCATAAAAATTTTTATATACCAACATAACTTCATCTATGATTTTATTATCAAATCAAAAATCTATTTGTGATAACAATTTTAATTCTTTTAAAACTTTTCTTGTAATAATAACTCTAGTTCTATTTCTGATATATCTATTTATATGATCTTCCTCCATTGGTCTTAAATAATTCATAATTTTTTCAAAAATATCTGATTTTTCATTAGTATCATCAACTATTCTAGAAAACTGATCTAATCAAGAGTTTAGTCTTTCAACTTGTCTTGATATTTTAGTTAGAATGAAAACAAAATTATGCTCACTTATCTCATTATATTCAAATAACTCTTTTAGATATTTTTTTTCTACTCAAAGAGCATAAAGAGAAATTGCTCTTTTTATAAGTTTATCTGAGTCTTTTCATTGTTCTTTTAAAAGTTCATTTAATCAAGATACAGCTTCTTGCAATTTAATTTCATATTTATTTTTTAAACTTCTATGTTCATCTAAAGTTAAATATCATTTTTCAAACAACACACTTAATTTTTTTAATATTCTAATATTTGCTATTATCTTAGCTTCATCATATTCAAACTCTTCAAGTGGGTTTAGTTTTGTTACTCACATTTTTTTCATCATATATGAAATTGTGTTTGCTTTTATCAATAAAGTAAACATTATAGCTCATATAGTTATAACCAAAATAAAATCTTTTATATCAAAATCAAAATTCCATCCAACTCTTTGTTGGAAGGCTAAAACTTTATGATAATTGGAATCTCATTCTCAAGGTATTATAAGAGCCATCATAATAGCTAGTGCTCATCTAAGGCTTCACCAAGACAGTAAATGTTGCCACTCTATGGGGGTTTTTTCTTCTAATTTAAAAATATTTATAAATCATATTGGTAAATAAACAGCTAGTGCTCTTGCTAAACTTGCAACTATTATAACTAATACTATTGGAAGAAAAAATTTAGAAAAATTTGTATCTATATCTGCTAATATTAGTCACATCAAAATAAAAACAAGTGAATTTGAAACAAAAGCAAAATATTCCCAAAACATTTTCATATGATTTTCTACTTTTGGAGAAATCTTATATCTACCATAATTTCATATAATTATTCAAGCCATAACAGTTGATATAACTCATGATATTCATATATAATTTATGTCTAGTTCATACTTAAAATAATGTGTTATTCACTCAGCTAAAACAAATGTCAAATGAGCTAAAACCATGGTTAGAGTTATTTCTAATGCTTCATTATTTTTTATTTTTTCTATTATTTTTGAAAAAAGTATCCCAGTAAATGCTCAAAATATCATTCATCAAATAGCCATAGTCAAAAATGATAAAGTTCCGTGAGCAAAAAGTCATGAATTTATTGTTGTTCATTCAAGTATTACTCATAAAACTACCAAAAATAAAGCTAGTGCTGTTCCATCATTGAATAAACTTTCTCATTCAAATATCAATGCTAGTCTTCTTGGTGCTCAGATATTTCTAAATATTGCCAAAACTGCAACAGGGTCTGTTGCTGATATAAGTGTTCAAAAAAGCAAACACACTATAAATGGTATTGGAAATCAAACAAAGGGTAGCAAATAAAATAAACCTAGCGCTATTACAAGTGAAGATATAATTAATCAAACAACAGACAGTGCTCATATTGTTTTCCAGTTTTTTATCATCTCTCTGTAATTGATATTATAAGATGATTCAAAAAGTAGTACTGGCAAAAAAACAAAAAAAAGTATTTCTGGTGTAAGTTTAAAATGATTTATAAATCAAAAAAAATCAGTTTTTGCTATTGGTACTAACAAAAGTCAAACAACAACAAGCAAAACTGTATATGGTATGTTTATTTTTTTTGAAAAAAGAAATACTCATGTAGATACTATTAATAAAAAAAGTAAAGAAAGAATAGAGCTCAAAAAAGTTATTTCCATGATGTTTTTTAATTATAACTTATAGACAAAAGATTTTAACTTATTTTTTAATAAGTCAAATTAAATTGTCTAATTATTTTAAGTTTTAGCTGATATTTTTTTAGTTTTTATAAAATAATTTATGTTATAAAAAATATTTTAACTTCAAAATATTTAGTTTAATTTTTTAAGTTCACAAACTCAGTTGTATCTATAGGTAGGTCTCATTTTTGTTTATATTTTTCAATTTCTTCTATGTGCTGTCCTAAAGTATTTAAAAATAAATCTTTGCTCTCTCAGTATGGAACAACTATTTTTGCTTCTATGTTTTCAAAAATCTTACACGAATCTTTTGTTCAAACTATTATCAGTATATCAACATCTCCAAAAAAATCTGATATCTCTTCTTTAAGTTCAAAATTATCCTCACTTACAATAACCAAATGCTTCGAATCTATCAAAAAATGATAAAATAAATTTCAAGCATATTGTTTAACCTCAAGCAATATATTTGATTTTTCGTATTCTCAAGGAAAACTAACATCAAAAGAGTCTAAAAGTACTTGTTTTGTATTGGTATTAAAAGAAATTCATTTTTTTATAGAGTCTTCTATTATTAAATTCTCTCATTTATAATATATATCTAACATATTAATTAATTTTTTTAAATAAAATAGGTTTTATTTCTACTAACTATTGGGTATAAATCAAATTTTATTGGGATTTTTTTTATTTTATCTATATCAACCCATTCATATCAAACAAATCTTTCTTCTTTTTGTACAACTGGTAATTCATTTCAGTTATATCTAACTAAAAACAAATAAACATCCTTGTCTATCAAAGGATTATTTTTTAAATATCATGCAGTAAAAGTATAGTTTAGTTTAGTTATAAACTTAATAACTTCTAAATCTTGTTTTTTTAGACCTGCTTCCTCACTTATTTCTCTAATTGCTGCATCTTTTGCTATTTCTCACTCTTCTATATGTCATTTAGGTATAACATATTCTTCATTATTTTTAGAGTTTTTCCATTTTAGAAGTAATATCTCAATTTTATTAGCATTTTTACGATACACTATTCAACCAGAGCTTTTTTCATATTTTCTAGCCATAGTTTTTCTACTTTGGTTAAGGGGTTTTGAAGTATGATAATAGAAAAAATACAAATTTCAAATTTATGTTTTTGTTTTAAATTTAATCTAGGTTTATAAAAATATTTTATTTATTGTTTTTGCTTCAATAAACTTTAAGTTTAATTCAAAAAAAAATTCACTTTTCTAAATTACTTGAAATCAAATCAGTAGTTTCTTTTAAAGTGTTGTATATATTTTCATCACTCATTTCTCTTTGTAAAGTAATACCAGGATAAAGTGATTTCATTGGTCATGACAAAGAAACTAAATCAATAACTATTGCTCTAAAACCATTATCATTATCTTTATCTAAAAAAGACATAAGCAATTCTCTAGCTTCATAATTATCAAAATATTTACTATTGATCAAACGAATTGACTCTTCTTTATAAGAGGGAAATTTAAGTTCAGCAAATTGCAAAATATGGTTTACTGAAATTTTTATTTCATCAATTAAATATTTTATTTGAAAATGAAGTTCATTATAATTTGATATTTCTTTTTCTCATAACAAAACATCATAATAAGCATTTTTTATATCTTCTCTTGAGTATTTTCATTGCTCAATAGATTGGTTTAGTCATCAAAATTCTTGATATTCATCATATTCTCAAGAAGCTATTAATTCTTTTAATGTTTCAAATTTTTTAAATGTTTTCATACTTTAACTGTGGAGGGTTTACAAATTCAACAAATGATATTATACAAATACACAATTGAAAGTCAACATAATTTTAGGCTATAATTTCAAAAAAATACAATATATAAAAAAACCAATACTTTTTCTAAAAGAATAAAACTATTGAAAAATAATATTAATTTAGTATTATTGCTTTGACATATAACTTTATTTAGAAAAATGATTGATACAAGATCTCCTTCATGATTTGAAGAAAAACTACCAGAATGATATTTAATAGAAGAGAATTTTAAACAAATTATCAAGAAAAATTATTCTCTTTCTGGTTTTACGCCTATAGATACATCCAATGTTGAAAGAGTAGAAGTTCTTAGCTCAAAGTGAGCTGATGATAATGAAATATATTGAATAAAAAGATTAAAAGCAGAAGATAAAAACGATTTTGAAATGTGACTTCGTTTTGATTTAACTGTACCCTTAGCCCGTTATGTTTCAAAATATGAATGAGAAATAACATTTCCTTTTAAAAGACAGCATATTTGAAGAGTTTATAGATGAGAAAGACCTCAAAAATGAAGATATAGAGAGTTTTATCAAGCTGATGTTGACATTATTTGAAATGATAAATTAGAACTTTTTGCTGATGTAGAAATAGTGTCTACTATATATAACTCCTTGAAACAATTAAATTTTTGAGACTTTGTTATAAACATAAACAATAAAAAATTACTATCAGGGTTTTTAGAAAGTTTATGAGTTGATGAAATACAAAAAACTATATCAATAATTGATAAAAAAGATAAAATAACCAAAAATGATTTTGAGTTAATGTTGAAAAAAAGTAATATAGATGAAAAGCAAATAGTAGATATAAATAAGATGATAGACTTATCAAAAGACAGTAATATAAATAGTTTAGATACATTATCATTTTTTGAAAAATATGAAAATGGCTTACTTAAAGAGTGATTAAGTGAATTGAAATATATTTATAAAAATTTGATTGATATATGAGTAGTTCAAGAATTCATAAAAATAAATCCCTCTATTTCAAGATGACTAAATTATTATACAGGATTAGTTTTTGAGACTTTTATAAATAATGTAGAAAATATGTGAAGCATAGCTTCTGGTGGTAGATATGATGATTTGTGTAATCATTTTTCAAAAAATAATTTCCCATGAGTTGGTTGAAGCATATGATTATCAAGACTTATTGCCATACTTGATGAGATAAATAAAATAAAAGTAGACAAAAAAACTGTTAGTGATACTTTGGTTTTAAATACATGAGAAAATATATTAAGTAATAATTTAAGAATAGTTAAAAAGCTAAGAAATATTTGAATAAATACTGAACTATATCTCGATAGTAATGCTAAATTTTCAAAGCAAATCAAATACGCTGATAACAAAAAGATTAAATATGTTTTGATTCAGGGTGAAAATGAAATAAAAAATAAAACCATACAAATAAAAAATTTATATAATTGAAACCAAAGTGAAATAAACATAAATGATTTAGAAGATTATTTCAAATAAAAAACCGCAAATTAATTTGCGGTTTTTTTGGCTCTATTTAAAATTTTATTTTCAATTTTTTTGGCTTTATGTTTTCTACTAATTGCAATATCAATATCCTTGAAAAGTCACATCATAAAATAAAATAAACTTACTCAAATAAGAAGTCAGGCTATTCAAAATAAATTTTCTCAAATAAAAAGTATAACAAATGTTAAGCTAACCGGAAGTTCTAAAAAATTTGATACTATTCTTGGGTTTAGATAATAAGCTTCTATAGAGTGTATAAGTATTATGAGTGCTATAATAGCAAAAACTACAGAAATAGAGCCAGTTGTAGAAAATCATACTATAAGTATGGGTATACTTGAAAGAAATACTCCAACTATTGGTACAAAACCAAACACAAAAACCACAAGTCAAAGTGTTAGCAAATAAGGAAATCATACTCAATCCATAAATATAGTTCATAATGCAAAAAGACCTATCACTGTAAGTATAGCGTTTGCTAGAGCGATCATAGATTGAGCTTTTATTATTAGTCAAAAACTTTTTATTATTTTTTCAAATATTATTTTGTATTCGTAATACAAAAATGAAAAATTTGAATTTTTTACTCATCACAAATATTTTTTTAATTTTTTCCTATCAAGTAAAAATACAAAACTCAAAACAAGTGAAAATATGAATTTTAAAAGTATGATTCAAGCGTCTTTTAATTTATTAAAAACATCTATAAGTATATTATAATCACTACTAGTAAAAGCTTCTTTAATTGTAGTTCATATCTGAGTATAATCATTGTTTATATCTGATAATACTTCTTTTACATTATTTAGTTCATCTCATATTATTGGTATAGTATTTGATAATCATGTAAGTTCTGTTTGTAGTTTGGGTATTGCACTACTTATTATGGAAGCAAATACTAATATAAATATAAGGTATTGTAGAACTATGATAAAATTTAGACTTAAATATTTTTTTAAATATTTTGCAAATTTTGATTTTTTAAATTTTGTAACTAAAAATGTATCTAGTTTTATTTTTATAAAATTAGCACTGGAATAAAATAAATAAGCAAAAATAAATGTAAGAAAAAATATAACTGCAAATCCTCTGAAAAATATTAATAATAATATTAAAATAGCATATGCTATAGCTTTGTTATAAAAAGCTTTTGTAAAAATAAATGATATAAGTGTATTAAATCTTTTCATATTTTTGATGGTTACATTTTACTATTATAAATAACATAATATATATTTTTAATATATAATCAAAAAAAACCTAAAATAAAGTTTAGGTCATAAAAATAAGTTGAGAAAAAGCTAAGCAAGAAAATATATTTAATTTTTTTTGTTTTGAAAACGGTTTTGGATGTTTTATCCATTATTAAGATTTTATTGCCGCTCAAAACAAAAAAATTAAATATATTTTCTTGCTTTTATACCAATTTTAATAAATTACTAAAATGAACAATAAAATTTTTATACAGTAAATTTAAGTTTATCTAAAGCCTCACAAAAATCAGAATTACTAACTAGAGCTTTATTTAATCAGTCTCATGAATAATAGCTTTTTCAAGAAGTATTTTTTGGTAAACAGGCCCATTCTTTAGATACATTAATCTGAAAGTTATCTCTTGATAATTTTCAATTTAGAAAACTGTCTAATCATATTTCTTTTAATTTTAAAATAGCTAGTTTGTCTTGAATTTCAGGAGAAAATTTTTGGTTTATATCTAAATTATAATTTCTAACCAATCATTCTAGGGTTTTATTAATAAATTGATATTTTCATATTGCAGATTGTTTTCATGATGATATGCGTTTTTTTTGATAAGCTAAAATTTCTCATAGCTTATAACTGGTGAAATCTATTCTAGATTGATTAGCGTCTCAATATACAGCATTGTAATTTCATCTTGATTCTCATATAGCTATAAAATCCAAAAATCATTTTATTCAGGGTTTTAGGTTATTTATGTCTATACTACTAAATTTTGAAAATTTTTCAGTTTCTATTTGTTGTATTGTTGTTTTTTTGATTCAATAATATTCACATTTTTGTTCCCAGGATTTTCATCAAAATTCTTTTATCAATCTAACAGCAACTTCATCAGAGTATCTTCAATTATCTAATAATTCCCCATCCCAGTTACTATTTTCTCATCTTATTCTATCAAATTGGCTAAAAATTTCTTCAATCAAAACATTTCTTTTTACTGTATTTAGTTTATCAATTTCTGGTGAAAGGATATTAATAGCAAAACTTGGATCTATTCATCTAGCAAAAGCTCCATAAACTATATCTTCATATTTTTTATATTCTTCATTTTTTTCAATATAGCTAGAAACCTTAGAATCATTTTCTTGTAAAAGTTCTTTTATATCTCAAATTTTTATATCTTCTATAATTGTTGATTCGTGTATTAATAACCTTTCTCCATTTTTACTAAAAAATTCTCCACTGATTCAAGTTCTACTATAAGTATTTCAAGATACTGTAACTTTCCTAACTTCACTAGGGAGTACTTGTCATGCAGTGGTTAGCATATAAAGTTCTTTGTTAAAACTATTTTGGTATGTAAATGTAAATTCAATTTGTTTGATTTCTCATGAGACTATTTTTTCACTATCTACATGGTTTTTAGTTACATATTGTAATCTTTGGTCTAGGTTTAGTTTTAAAAATTCGTTGTTTGTAATGTTTTTTAACTGTTCTTTGGAAAATTCATTTTTATTTAAACTTCAATCTTCTTGTATATCAAATCAAGTAGAAAACTCAAAACTATCTTCAAGTTTTGCTATATTTTGGTTCAATTCAGCAAGTGATGTTTCTATATTTTGTCATCTTTCATTTGCTGTTATAAAATGAGATTTATAAGATTCTAAAAGCTTGATTGTTTTTATTGCTTCTGGATTTGAATAGTCTTGAGGGCTTAATTTTTTACTTAGGTAGCTTCAAGCATCATTGACATATTTTTTTGTAGCATTTATTGAATCAAGTTCTTTTTGAAGGGAGTTGATTTCTTTTTTAACTTGTAGTTGTTCAGGTGTTAAATTCTCTTCTAAAGTACTTTCGGGATTTAGTGAGTTGGTTTGAAATTGATTTCAAAGTTTTTCTGACATAAAAAAATAATTATAAATTAATATTAATTATTTTATCATATTTTTTTATAAAAAACAAAGTATTGTATAGTTTAAATAGTTTTATTTTTATATCCCTTTTAAGATATCTCTATATTTTTTTAATTCATCCAAAGTATCATAAAAGTCTATTTGTAAAGGTCTAAGTTCCTCTATATTTTCAAAACCATCAACATAAACATTCTGCGTTTCATCAATGTATCTATCAAGATAATCAACATCTTTTATAGAAAAAGCTCTTATAAGGTTATGATATCTATCTATACACTTAATAATTTTAGAATCTTTATCAATAGTTTTCATTCTATCTAAAAAATTGCTTCTTGATTCTCAAGGATTTTTTGAAAAGTCTTTTACAAGTTTTTTTACTGCTTCTCATTAGAATTAATTTCATTTTTTATATTCTTTATTTTTTCAAGTTCATAGACTCTTTGTTCTTGTTCATCAGATAAATTGTTGTTTTCCAAATAAAAAATAGTATCTTCTATTTTAGAAGCTAGTTTTGGATATAAATCTCAAATAATAGGTATAACTTGAGTTCTTGTTCTCTCAAAATATCATTCTTTCCATTCTTTATTTTTTGTGAACATAGTAGAATAAATATTTGATAACCTATCACTTCATTTTATAAGTAATGCTCAAGGTGATTTTACAATTTCTTCATAATACTTTTTCTCTTCAACAATTTTTCAATCAACACTAAAAGAAACAAGTTTCACTAAATCTGCAACCTCTTTTCAAAAAATGTTATTTATTTCTTCATATTTAGTATCTGTGTCTTCTAATACATCATGCAATAAACTTGCTAAAATTTCATTTTCTCATCAACCATTTTCAAAACAGTATATTGCTGTTATTATAAGATGACAGAAATAAGGAGTATTTTCATCTCTATACTGTCAACTATGTTTTTGCTTTATAAAATTTATTGCTTTATAAAAAATTTCTTTTTCATTAATAAAATGTGTATTAATAAGATTAGAAAATCTTGATTCAATTTTTTCAGGGAATAAACAAATATCTATTTCATTTTTAATATCTCAAGATGAAAAATCAATATCCTGTAAATTTTTTATTCAAGATTTTTTTATTCAAGCCTGTAAACTTGAAATAATTTCATCACTAGATACTCATGGTGTATTTTTTATCATAATTTGTATATTATTTAAGTAATTCTTTTTTTAATTTTTTTAAAAAATCTATTTTTTTACTCTTTTGTTTTAAATCTATTTTAGAGTCAATTATAATACTTTCTATTTTTTTATCAATAATTCTATTTGTTATATCAACAAGTTCAGAATTACTTATTCGTTTAAAAACTAGTCCATTAATTTCATTTATATTTAAAACTTTTATATCATTTATTATTCAAGAGTTATCAATAACTCTAAGATTGATATTACCTCTTTTATTTAACTCATTTATAACTTTAAATATGTTCTCATATGTACTCTTAAAATAAGATAAATTAACGGGTCTTCAATTCTTTATGGCTCTATCTACAACAGATTCCCATGCAAGTTCGGGACTTCTATATACAAAATCAATTTCAATTCTACTAACTCAAGCCTCCTTAGCTTCTTTAATCAAATAATCAACAAATTTTATATTGTTTAGTGTTGAATCAAATGTTAATCAATTTGTTTTAGAGTTTTTAAAATGTTCTAAAGATATACTTTTTCAACTTCAAGGAGCTCATCATAATAATCTTAATGAATCTATTGTAGATAATTCTAATTTAAAATAAATTTTGCTGAGTTTTCAAACAATGCTATCAAATTGAGAACTATTAAATCATTTGTAGTCTGTAAATAAAGTTCTAAAAGAATCTGGATCAATAATTTTTCAGTGTTTTTTCTTATAAAATTCCATCATATCTTTTAGAGGTTTATTAGAATTAACAAATGAAGCTAGTTCTTCTCTAGTTATAGAATCACGAATTATATCTCATCTACTAGAATCAAAAATTCTAGAAAATCATGGTATATTCTCTATGTCAGCTTTTGATATATTGTGTCGAAAACTTTCAAAAGAATACAAACTTGATAAATCATGAAGAATAGGGTTTTGAGAATTAGATCATTTTTTTATTTCAGTATTTCATCTCAAATTATTTGAAATATTAGAGAAAACTAAAGACGCACCACTAGAAAGATTTAAAATAACATTTCTTGCTCATCAATTTTTATTAATAATTTCTTCAATTTTTCAACTTCCTCTAAAAATTGATACTAAAGCTACCATCTCAACATATTCTTGAAAAGTCATACTTGCGTCTCATTCAAATATTAACTCTACTCACATTCAAATACTAGATATAATTCAAGCTTCTATGAGTATAGCTCAAGTATTTTTTAAAATTTCTTTAGGCACACCGGATTGTAAACCTTTAATACTATCAAGTCAATATTTAGTTCTAAAAATAGGTCAAAGTACATGTAGGGCTCCAAAAAAAGCAATAGATTTTCATATTTCTTTTATATCTGTTGAACTATCTAGTAAATTATCAAAATTTTCTTCAAATATTGCTGTATTTGCTAAATTATATGCTTCATAAAAAGATATTCATCATACAATAGAATTATTTGCAAAATTTCAAACTGTACTAAGCTTTGTTCATACAGAAATTCAAGCACTTGCAAGTCTACTAGCAACAATAGTTCTCACTCATCATACTGCAAGTCTTGCTGCTAAAACTCAAGCTCAAAGAGGTATTAAACAAAGTGCTACATTTACAGCTACTTCAAAAGCAAAATTTAGATTTTCATCTGAAAAATCAAAAGCTCAACTTCAAACCATATCTCAGTACAAATCTACTAATTTATTATCTCTTAGCTTAGGTTTATCTTCTATATACTTATGAAGAAGTATTTCAGTTAAATTTCATTTAATTGCTTCAAAAGATGAAATCTTTATTAAATTATCTACTGCTTTTTTTATGTTTTCTCGAGAGGCAGATGGATCTTGTTTTTTAAATATTTCTTCATATTCATTTCTCTTTTTTTCAAGAGATTTATTTAATTTTTCAAAATGATCGTATAAATCGCTAGCAACTTCTTTTTTATCTATATAGTCAGGAAGTATTTTTTCAATATCTTGTTTTGTTCATCAATTAAGAAATATATCAGATAAACTTTGTGAGTTTATGATTAGGTTGATTTCCGAAAAATCCTTTTTTCCAAGAATATTTTTTCAAAGATGGGATATAGAATTTTTATAATAATTAGTATTTTCTCTAAATTCACTATATATTTGATATTGTTTTTCTTCCAAAGTCTTATTTTTATCTAAAACTGTAGAAAACATAGTATCTATACTATCCTCAAAAATGAAATCTGTATCTAGAACATTTTCCTGAGATTCTGATCTTTCCATTTCTTTTTTTATATTTTCTACTTTTTCTAAAAATAACTTTCTACTAAAACTAGGTTCCATTATTTGATTTTGCAAATTATTCATCAAATTTCATATTTTTCACGTCGTATCTTTCATTATATCATCATCATTTCTTGCCCATTTAAACCAAAGACTATTAGCATCCTGACCGGCTGAAACAGTCCAAAGATCTATAAAAGTTTTTAAAGCAAAATAATCTATAAAAATTTGAGCTCTTTGTTCTAATAATTCTTTTTGTTTCTGAGAAATCAAATCTCATACTTCTACTATAACAGGTCAATTTTCAGTGTTTTCATTATTATCATCAGATAATAAAGATAGTTGGGATTGTAACTTTTGAGAATTTTCATCTTGAAATTCACATAGTTTTGAATTAAACTCATTATCATTTGCTGCTAAATTTTCAATTACTGATTGCACATCTTGTAGAGGCATTTTTTTTATATCACCAATACAACTATTTATTTCTTTTTGTGAATCAAACTCATTATTTTGTGAATTTAATTCTCTTTTTTCTAAGTTTCATCCTCCCATTTTTTATAAAATTAATTAATAAGATAATAATTTATAATAGAAAATATCTAAATTAATTCACTATATTACTAGACACAGTAAATAATACTTTTATTATATTTTTAGTATCATCACTAATTCTAGTGTCAATTAAAATATTATTTAAAACAACAGGTAGTTTTTCATTTAATAAATTAGGATTTGATATCACATCTCACAAATTTCAAATTTCTTGCTCAAAATAAGAGTTTATTATTTTTTGTTCTTCTGCGGGTATATTAACAAGAATTTTGGAAATTTTATTAAAAAATTCTATTGTTTTAGTATCATCAATTTCAATTTTATCTCATCTACTAGAACCAATAACAACTTTTCTAGCAGAAATTTCTTCTCATAAATTTATAACCTTTTTTTGTTGAGTAACATGATCAATATAGATGAAATAAGATTCTGTTCATTTAAGGCTTTGTTCAAGCTCTCTTTTAGAAGATAAATAATCACTACTAAAATCATTATTTGAAGTAACAAGAAGTCATGATGCTGAGTTTAATTCTTTTAAAGATAAATTTACAAGATTCCATTTTCCATTAGATTCAGGAGTATCAGCTAAAAACTGATTAACTACTGATCAGCTTTTTGAAAAATGTGTTCATCATTCTATAGATAATATTTCTCAGTTTTGTGTTTGTTTTATACTAATTCAAAGCATATCACACATCATTTGTGTATTATTATCAAGTATGGTAACAACCTTAGATGATACTCATATACCATAAGTATCAGTTCAAATATTTTGACTAGAAATATCTCATTTTGATCCTTTTAAATTTTCTTCTAAAGACATATAAATTTTAGTTATACTATAATATATTTATATAATAACATAATTAAATTCTAACCGCAAATATTAATCAATTTCAAAATTTAATCTGAGTTGTTCAAAATCTACTTCTATTAATTTGACTTCAATTTCATCTCAAAGTTTATAAAAAATTTTATCTTTCTTATTATCAAATTGCATAAGATCTTGATTGTATAAAAATTGTGAACTATAGCTTAAATCAACAAAACCCTCTGAATTATCTTTTAGGATAATAAAAAATCATTTATCAATAATCCCTGATATGGTAGCATCAAAACAAGTTCAAACTTTACTTTCATAAAATTTACAAACATAATAATCTCTGACTCTATATTCTAATTTTTCTGCTTTTCTTTCTTGTGTAGAACAGGTATTTGCTATATTTTCAAGTATTGTTTTATAATGATTTAACCTTTTTATATCTAGTTTTTTATGTAAATTTTCTTTTATTATTCTATGAATTTGTAAGTCTGAATATCTTCTAATTGGTGATGTAAAATGACTATAAAAACATAATAATAAACCAAAATGTCATTCATTTTTATGAGAATAAATAGCTTTACTAAGAGTTCTTAAAATTATTTTTTCTAAGACCAATTTATTTTTATCCCTGCCAACTATTTTTAACAAATCAGAAAACTCTTTGGTATCAAATTTTTTTAGAACAAATGATATATTAAATAGATCTAAACTGGATTGTAATTTAGAGATATCTTCTTGATTTGGCTCAGGATGAATTCTATGTAAAAATGGTAAGTTACAATAAAGTTTTGATACATTTTCATTAGCTGAGACCATAAAAAGTTCTATTAGTTTATTTGATTCATATTTTGGATAAGATTTTATTTCTAAAACTTCTTTATTTTCATCTAAAATAACTTTAGTTTCAGGAAAATCAAAATCTAAAACTCAAGCGTAGTTTCTATTTTTTTCTATAAGTTTTTTTAATTCTAGGGCCTCTTCAATTTTTTCTACCAAACTAGAGTTTAGTTTTTGTCATGCAAATAGAGTGCTTCATATTTTTAATACTTTATCTCTTGAATTTTCTACTGGCTTTGTGATAAAAGAAAATTTAATTTCATCAACTTCTTTATAGGTAAGTCTAAAATTAGACTCTATAATACTTTCATAAACTTTTGTTTTCTTACAAATTCAATCTTTAGAAAAAAGCATTTCACAAGTCAAGGTAAGTTTTTTAGTATTTGGATTTAGGCTACATAAATTATTTGATAGTTTTTTAGGAAGCATAGGTAAAACTCTATCTGTCAAATAGACAGAAGTAGTAGTTTTGCTAGCGTGTTTATCAAGTAAGCTATTTTCTAAAATATAATTACTAACATCAGCTATATGAACATAGAGTTCAAAATTTCAATTTTTTCTTTTCTTTATAGAAATAGCATCATCTAAATCTTTAGCTTCAGTTCAATCAATAGTAAATGTAAACAAATTCCTTAAATCCTTTCTTCAAGAATTTAGCTCTTTTTTTATATCAATTTTTTCGTTTATTTTAGATAATTCATTTAATATATTTTTAGAAAAACTTTGTTTAAATCATGACTCTAATATATAGCTATCAACAAGTAAACTCTTTTTTGTTTCATCTCATAAAACTTCAACTATTTTTCATTTTGGAGATTTTTTACTATTTTGGTACTTTGTATTTTCCCAGGATAATATTTGAACTCAAACTAAATTTCAATTTTTAGCCTTATAAATATATTTTCATGGTATAAAAATATCTGTTTTAAAGTTTTTATCACGAATTATAACAAATCAAAAATTAATAGAGTTTCAGTTAATATTTTTTTTACCTTCTTGAAAATGTCAGATAAAAATTTTATCACTTCTTTCTAAAATTTTTTTAATTACAGCTTCCGTTTTTCATCTAAAAGTTTTTAGTTCTGCTAAAACTTTATCTCAAGGTAAAACATCTTTTTTGTTGAAAGGGTGAACATAATAACCTTTGTTTTCATTTTCAATATCCACAAAACCAAAATCTCAAGATTTTGATGGAGAATATATTCAGATTATTGTTTTTTTATTTTTCATTTGTTTCTATAACTACATTCTTTCTAAAACTTTATACAATGCTTGAGTTCATTTTTCTCCCAATTTTTGTTTCATTGCTGATATATAAAACTGATTTATGAGGCTAAGAGTAGGTAGCATAAGTCTCATTTTTTTTGCTTCTTCTAAAACTATTCACATATCTTTTACAAAATGTTTTATAAAAAATCATGGTTCAAAATCAGATTCTAATATCTTATTTCACATATTTATCATTTGCCAAGAGCTAGCTGAACCTCATCATATTAAACTAATAGCTTTTTTTTGGTCAAGTCAAGCGTTTTTAGCGTAAAGTAACATTTCAACTGTTCATGCCATATTGGTTGCTATTGCTATTTGGTTTGCAAGTTTAGTATGTTGTCAGTTTCAAGGCTTTCACATATAAGCTACATCTTTTCACATAGAATCCAAAAATGGAAGTATTTGTTTATATATTTTTTCATCTCATCATACCATAATTGATAAATTTCAAGTTCTTGCTCATAATTCTCATCATGTAACTGGAGAATCTAATACATATACTTCCTCTTTTTTTGCTGTTTCATAAATTTTTTTTGCTAGTTCTGGAGTTGAGCTTGTCATTTCAACTAATATAGTTCATTTTTTTGAATTTTTTATTAATCAAGCTTCTCACATGTATACTTCCTCAACATCTTTTGGATATCAAATTATAGTAAAAACTATATCACACTTTTGAGCCATATTTTTTATACTTTCTCACCAAATAGCTCATAAGTTTATAAGTTTTTCTGCTTTGTGTTTACTACGATTATAAACATATATTTCTTTATAGTTTGTCTTTTTCATTATATGTGAACACATAGGCGCTCACATAACTCATGTTCATATAAATCAAATTGTTTTCATTTATTTTTTTGTTAGTAAGTTAATTATTTTAGAAGTGATTATATAATATATATTTTTCATGAAAAACAATTTAAAATCAACTTTGTAAGTCAAGCATTTTTTTATAAATTCATTTTTGTTTCAAGAGAGTAGAGTGGTTTCACTCTTCTACAATTTTTCAGTTTTCTAAAACTATTATTTTATCAGAGTGTTTTACTGTTTGTAATCTATGTGCTATTATTATTACAGTTCTTCATTTAAATAAATTGTGCATTGCTTTTGTTATTTGTTCTTCAGAAAAACTGTCCAGTGCTGATGTTGGTTCATCAAGTATTATTATTTTTGGGTTTTTCAAAAATATTTTTGCTATTGCCAATCTTTGTTTTTGTCATCATGATAACTTAACTCATCTTTCTCATATTTCTGTTTCTAATCAATTTTCTAACTCATATATAAATTCACACTTTGAAAGTTTTATTATTTTTTCTAATTCTCAATCATATAATTTTCTACTTATAGCATATGTAAGATTATCAAAAATAGTACCATCAAACACGCTTGGTTCTTGTGTCAAATATCATATTTGTTTATAATAGCTTTTAAGAGATGTCTTGCTTAGTTTTTGTCAATCTATTATTATTTCTCATCACCTAGGATGGATATATCAACTTATAAGTTTAGCAAGAGTTGATTTTCAAGAACCACTGTTTCATACTAATGCTAGTATTTTTTCTCAAGATATTTTTAAATTAAATTTTTCAAATACAGGTTTTGTTTTTGTATAATAGTAGTCTAGATTTTTTATTTCTATATTTCATTTTTTATGTTTGAATTTATTTCAGGTTTCATATCATTTTATTTCAGGGGTAGTATCAAAAAAATTCCAAAGTCTTTCAATTACAATAAAATCTTTTGTAAATTGTACATAAAAACTAAGAGACTCAGAAATAGATCTTTGCATAAGTATTAAAGCTCAAGCAAATCAAACTATTACATTCAATCAAATATTTCATTCAAAATATATGTTTCACAAAAAATAATAGCTTATAACAAAAAATAATCAAATTCAAAAATCGGAATTTCGTTTCATAAACTGTCTATTTGCTCACATATCTTTATTTATTTTAGAGTCAAGATTATACAAATTTATTATTTCTTTCAGCTCTTTATTTATATTACTTGTTTGCAAAATTTCTGTTTTATTCATGAGTAGTTTAGTAGTCTTTTTTGATACTAAATTCATATTTTCATTTCTTTGTATTCTTTGTTTATGTAATTTTTTACTAAAATGAATAGATATTATAGAAAATAATATAAAAAGTAATAAAAATATTAAGCAGTAGTATAAATTTATGCTACTAACCATGTAAAACCCAAATAGAATTGAGATTATTAATCTAATACCTATTTCTATACTATTCCATAAAGAAAATCCCCATTGGCGAATTCATCAATATATTATAGATATCAATTTTCAAGTTCATTCTAACTCTACTATATTATTATCAAGTTTCACATATTTTTCTAAATAAATACTAGCAAATGTAGACCAAGCTCAAGGTATAGTTTCCACCCATCACCATTTTCTACATAAAAAATTTATTATTTCATAAGAAAAAATATAAAATAGGTAAAAGTAAAGAATATTTATAAACATTTCTTTGTCTCATAACTCTAAATAATGAGAAATTCT
>CAWUJK010000020.1:0-22408 GCA_963922865.1 uncultured bacterium
AAAAAAAACTATGAGAGTTTTGAAGAGAAGGAGATAGGTATATGAAATGGGCGAAAGATATGAGTCTACTAAGCAAAATAGAACAAAAAACAAATACTTATACTGCCCTAGATAAAAACGAGCTTACATTTTTATATGAAATAGATCGTAGTATACGAACTAATGATTCTTATTATTTTTGAGTTGGTGGTTTGAGGAGTAATGCAAAGGCTATAAAACTCATAAAAAAGCGTAATGTTTTAAAGGACTTAAGTATTATATTTAACTCACAAGACACAAACTTCATAATATCAAAACTCCTATTTCTCAAAAAACATGAACTTTTAGAAGAAAATATAACAAAAATACAATGAGTAAATCTTGAAAATTTTTACGCAATACTCACAGATATAGGTCCGTACCATATAGTAAATAACTTAGATAGTTTTGAAGAAATTGATTACATAAAACTTATAAATGTGATCATGAAATCAGAAAAACCAAAAGAGTATCTCGCTGCATTATTTAGTGAAAAAAATGATGCTAAGATCTTAGATTCTTCCCTGTACAAGTTTTTAATTAAAGAGTCAGAATTTACACAAAAACTTATCTCAATTTTAAAAAAACAAAAGATAAAATTTCCAAAAATTATAAATTTTATAATAGAAGCAGATAAAATCATAGAAATTTCAGAAAATATTCATAAAATTGATAATAGAGAAAAAAGCGTGAAAGAGCTCTCAAATATCCTTATTGAGAAAGAAAAAAAAGATGTAGCTAATACATGAGACTATGAGCCCAAAACTCTCATTTGATTTATGGAAAAAAATCATGAAAAGATAAAAAACATAGGAAAATCTATTATTGATTTTTTAATAGAACATAAAAAAAGTTCATTATTATTCAAATTTATTGACAAAATTGATGAAAAAGATCTTTCATATATGCTAGATACCATGATACAAGAAAATGAAACTAGTAAAATATTTCATAATTGGTCTGTAATAAATAAAAAAATCAATAACTCAAAAGAAAAAAATTATAAAGATAAAATTATAAGATGAATTATTTCTGAACTGATTAAAAATAAATATGCTTGAGAGATTTTAAAAAATTTTAAAAAGTTTGAAGCTTTTGGTGTAAACCCTATACTTAATCTCATAATAAAAAGCAAACAATCAAAAGCTATTATTCCCTATTTAAATAATTTACTCAAAAATTTAGAACCTAGCCATATAGCAAAATCCCTCATAAATGAAAAACAATTAGAAACTATTTTTCTTGATTATAAATATTTTGAATCAATATTTAACTGAGAAAATTTAGAAGAGTATATACAGCTCATCATCGAAAAAAAACAAGAAGAAACTTTATTTAAAAACTTTAAAGTAGCTAATTTTAACAATCAAACACAAATTTTAATTGCAAATATATTTATAAAAAAAAGAAAAATTTGAACTCTTGTAAATAACCTTGCTGTATTTAAAGACAAATTATTTGATAAAAAGATTTGTGAAATATTTGTTAAAAATTGATACATAGATAATGTAGCTAAAAATCTCATCAAATTTTACGAAGTTTGAAATACAAATATAATTTTTCGTATATTTTTACTACTAGATAAAAATGACATTAAAAAAGATAGAATTGATAAGATAATAGAGGCGCATTTACACGGTGAAGATGAAAACCAAAAAGAGGGAGAAAGTAATATGTATTATTTTTTCCACTTATTAGGTAATATTGATCATAACGCATTAATTCAAAGAGCTTTGCGTAGTAAAAATAAAGATTTACTAAAACAAGACGGTTTCATAAATTTTAAATGACTAGATTATGATTCTTTTAATGCGCTCATAATAAATGGATTCTGAGATGGAACATGAAGCTCTACCTTTATAGTAAAAAATATCTCTTGTTTTAATGATTTACCACTCAAAGCTGCAAAATGGTTAATAAAATACAAAAAAGTATCAAAAGATTTTATTGAGTCCAATATAGAGGTTTTTATACAAAGAGATAGAGAGCAAATTAAAGGATTATAAGAAAATAATTCTTTAAGTGATTCAAAGACTATTTTTTAATTTGAGTATCTTTGGATAAATTTTTTAAGCTAAATTCATGCCCCATATTATTTCAAAATCTCCTTGTATATCTTGTAGAAACAATTATAAATAATATTCAAATAAGCATAAGAGCAACTACCCTCATTATAGCATCATCTATACCAAACCAAATATCATACAAAAATATTTTTAATGCTGTAAGACTCACTAGATATAAACCAAGAGTTCTATATTTTATTAAATCTTTTCATATTCCATAAAATAAAAAGCAAGAAGATAATAATCACCAATAAATAGTAACAGTAAATGTATTATTAAAAATATCATATACATAAAAAGAGGTAATTATTAGCAAATATATAGAAACAATAATACTAAAAACTGTATTTCAAAATTTAGATTTATTAAACTTTTTCCATATAAAAAGTGCTAAAAATACTAAAAAAGTTGATAGATACTGTAATATTTTAAGATATTCTAAATTATCTCTTTCTAACTTCCAAAAAACTCAATCCAATTCTATAATCTGAAAAATCAAAAAACAAGCCACTAAAAATATAAAAAATCATTTTAAAGATATTGAAGAAAAATAGGAGTATATAAATGATAAAAGCGCTATAAAAATACTTATTGAAAATATATACCATCAATTTCATATAATTGGAATTATGACAAACATCAACGAAGATAACACTCATATTGAGATAATATGAGGTACACAGTGTATTATTTCATAAGAATCATCACATATTTTTGTTTTCTCTCTAGGACTTAAAAACTTTATATTTAATACAAGTGATATAAATATAATTATAAAACTAACTAAAAACCAAAAATCTCCCGAATTTACAACATCAATTAATAATCACAGTTTAAATATTCAAATAATAAATAAAACTATAGCCACTAGATAAATTTTAAAACTTTTTGTTTTAGAAAAAAAGTAAAAAAGAAGAGTTGA
This sequence comes from uncultured bacterium, assembly GCA_963922865.1. GTDB lineage: Bacteria > Patescibacteriota > Gracilibacteria > BD1-5 > UBA6164 > CAWUJK01. Next base: position 3,007 of record CAWUJK010000020.1, read on the forward strand.
CTCAAATAACCATAAAGTAGATATAATTTCTGGGTATTTTGAAAATATGAATGCTATTGATATCGAGAATAAAGATATACTTATTCAGGCAAAATTGTAAAAAATATTTTCTAGGTTTTCATTACTTTTTACATTTTCTATTCAAATCCTTTGAATAAATAAAAAAGATTGAATAAAATAAATTATTGCTAGCATTAAAAATGCCATTCATTGAAGTAGTCAAGGAAAATATTTTTCTCAAAAAACATAGATATTTACTCATAAAAATATAGCCCCAAATATACTTCAAATAAATAAATTAGTAATAGATTTTTTATTATCTGGATTTATAAATCATTTACTTGCGAATGGTACTATCCAATTTAAAAAAGCAAAAATACCTATAAATAAAATATAGATTTTTTCTATAAATAGACTAGCTTCAAATAAATTTGTAGGATGTATAAGTGTTAGTAGTAATATTGTTCCAGCAGTTCAAATAGAATAAAGATATGTAGCTTTTTTGGATAAAATATAGGAAAAAATTAAAAATATTATACTACATATCCCCATTATTAAAAACTCAAGATTTTGTACTAGATTAATGTGAGATATAAGACCAAAGCTTGCTATAGCAAAAAAACTTCAGCCAAAAATAAACTCAAGTATGTATTTATGTTTATCTCTAAATCATATAGAACTGGAAATTGCTCCTAAATTAAAGATACTAAGACTAAGTAAAACGAAAGTAAAATGAAGAGATGTATTAATAGGAGCTAATAAAATTAAAAAGATTCATAATAAAAAACTCAAAACAAGAAGAATAATATTCTTATGAGAGTAGCTTATAAAAAATGTTCAAAGTGAAACAATCAGAGTATATCACAAAAGTGTATATGGATTATCTGAGTTTGCTCAAATAAGTAGCGGATTTAAATACGCAAAGATAAATGAGAATATTAGAAGAGCTTGAGATTTATATATGAATGATGTCAAAACAGCAAATACTGTATTTAAAACTAAAAATAAAAATGTTAGTGTTTCACTTAGATATCAATCATCTCCAAGTAAGTATCTTCAGCCAAGGATTACAAGGTAGTTTATCAGTATTGATACTCAAATAAGTATTTTACTCTCATTTTTGATTCATTTTTTGTCAAGCCAAACTCAAACTCAAAACAAAGAAAATCACAAAGCAAATCATATAATCATTTTTGCTACTGGTCAAACTACACTATATACTAAACTTAAGAAAAAAGCTACTCATAAAAATACTAATATTGAACCAAGTTTTGCCAGAAGGTTTTGAGAAAAAAATTTCGCAATAGCTCAAGGAGACTTTTTTTCTACTAATTCTTCTTTTTTTATTTCTTTTGAAAAATTTTTATATCATGTATCTTCTTTTTCTATTTTAGTTTTTTCTACAGGTTCTATTTGAGCTTTTATTTTTTCTTTTTTAGGTTTTTCTAATTTTAATAATCAATCAGCAAAAAATCTAACTCTTTGCTCTACAAAACTTTTTGATAAAAATATTTTTTTAAACATCATTCAAATAAGTAAAGATAAAATAATCCAAACAAAAAAGAAATCATCATCCAAAAATGAAGAGTATTTTCCATCCATTTCATCAAATAATACTCACAATAAAAACAATATCATAAATCAAAATAGTATTGATACGATCCAAGCAAAACGATTTAGTAGTTTAAACATATTTTATTTTTTTAAAATTTAAAATTATAATTCTAAGTTAAAATAATTATTACTAAAGCTAAAGAGAAATTTTTAATACTTTTTAAATAATTTAATTACTGTTTTAATAATATCTCTAAAAACCATTTCATTATAAAATAGATTATTTCAATTTTCTAATCATCATATATATAGCTCACAAAAATACAGCTACTAATAATAATACAATTATTATAAAGAAACTAGAATTTGATTCTATAAATCTATTATCTTCCAAATCACAAACATCCCCTTTATTATCTTTATCTATATCTTCTTGTTTAGGATTATAATCATAGGGACAGTTGTCTTGAACAAATATTATTTTATCACCATCTTTATCCTCACAAAGATTTCATATTCCATTATTATCATCATCCTTTTGGTTTGGATTTGCTACATTTATACAATTATCTTTAATTCAATCTATTCAATCATTATCAGAGTCTTCACAAATATCTCAAACTCAATTTCAAGCTAAATCTAGTTGATTTTTATTTTGTATATTTTTACAATTATCACAAGCATCTCATACTCAATCTTGATCTATATCTTTTTGATCAGGGTTAAAAACATTTTCACAATTATCTTGCCAATTAATTATTCAGTCTTTATCTTTATCATTTTTCTTTAATTGCTTCTGTTTTTGCTCTGTTATATCTCAAATTCAGTTATTATTCTTATCAAGTTGTGCCGGATTATAATAAATAGAATTGTCACATTTATCTCATATTCAATCTTTATCCTTATCTTTTTGGTCAGGGTTTGCTATATTTATACAATTGTCCAAACTATCAAAAATAGAATCTTTATCTTTGTCAAACTCACATACATCTCAAACTCAATTTCTATTTAAGTCTTTTTGATCAGAGTTTTTTATATATATACAATTATCATGATTTCATATTATTCAATCTTTATCATCATCACTACATAAATCTCATACTCAATCTCAATTTCTATCTCTTTGCTTTGGGTTATATATATACTTACAATTATCTAAACTATCCTCTACCCAATCATTATCATAATCTTTTTTAGAATATATATTGTATTTAGGATTTTTTTCTAGATTTATCTCTAGTGTTTTTGTATTTTTATCAATAGAAAAATAATCCTGAATTTTATGCTTTGTAGAAAAGTCTTTATTTTTACAATTAAAGTTAGAATAAAACTCTATATCTGAATTATATTGTGATTTTAATAATATGGTATTATTTTTTTGGGGAAAACTTAATTCATATATCTTTATATTCTCAAGTAGTTTTTTTTGATTTATAGGTTCAAATTTTATTTTTAGGTATTTAAAAGAAAAATCAACTATATCTTGTCTTGAAATTAAATCTAGATTATCTAAATCATTTCATATAAAAAAACTTGGTTTATAATAACTAGAATGATATCTAAAAACAAAATCAAAACTACTTTTTTTTAGGGTTTTAGTAAAAATTAATATAATTTCATTTTGTGCTTTAGAATTTATTTCGTGATAGGTATTATAATTATAATCTGAAAAATATTTGTTATTTAATCATAAATTATTTGAATATTTATACATTTTACTGTGTCACCCAAAGTATTTATATGGTAATATAAAACCATTTTGAGATATAACTAAATTTTTTGTTTTATCTAATTCTATTTTATATATTTCTCTAGGGTTTAAATTTTCTTTATTAATTTTTTTATAATACTCATAACATTCCGGTTTGAAATTCTCTTCTAGCTTATTTAAACCATCAGCTGGGTTATATGATATAGCAATTCAAAAATAAAAAAATGCAGTAAATAGTAAAAATATTTTTTTCATAACTTTTTTATATAATTTAAGGTTTCTTTATTATAAATAAATATATTTTTATTACAAAAAAATTTGCCAAAAACAACTTTTTTTATATACTCCAGTTGTAAAAATATTTTATCATTAATATATTGAAAAAATGGCTAAAGGAAAAAGAACTTATGTTGCTTTTTATTCGACAGAAACAGGAAATATGGTCCACACATCAAATATTCAAAAGAAAAATTTTGAAAGTTGAGTAAAATGACCAACTCTTAGAAAATACAACAAAAAAACTAGAAAACATGAAGTTTTAAAAATGAAAGAAATAAAAAAAGGTTAATTTTTAATAAAAATTAACCTTTTTTTATTAATTCAATAATAATTTACAGCAATTATTGAATATTAAAAATCAAAAAATAATTTTGCTTTTTATATATTTTTTATATACTTAGCTATATTAAAATTATAATTTTTATAGCATGTATGTATGTAGTGATTGTTGAAATGAGAGTGTTAAATGGGAATGACAATGTAGTTTTTGTAAATCATGGTCAACCTTAAAAGAATTCAAACAAGAAGAAAAAAACTCTTGACCATGATTAAAAAAATGAGAGGCAAAAAAACTTAGAGATATAAAAAAAGTAGAGCAAACAAAAAAAATAAAGACATCCTCTTTGGAATTAAATAATGTTTTGGGTGGATGAATAGTTCCATGATGAATAGTGCTTTTATCATGAGAACCATGAATATGAAAATCAACTATAACTTTACAACTATGAAAGTGGGTAAAAGATAAAAAAATAATATATGTATCATGAGAAGAAACTCAATATCAAGTAAGTTCAAGAGCATCAAGATTAAAAATATCTTGAGAAAACATGAAGTTTTTATCAGAAAATAATATAGAAAACATATTGGAAACACTAGCTGTCAATACATGTGATATATTGATAATTGATAGTATTTCAGTAATAAATTCAACAAATATAAATGGTGTTTCTGGTAGTATCTCTATGGTAAAATATGTTGCAGAACTGTTAACAGCTTATTGAAAAATAAACAATACTTCAGTTTTTATAATATGACATGTAAACAAAGAATGAACTATAGCTTGACCAAAAACATTAGAGCATATGGTTGATACTATGCTATACTTTGAATGAGAAAAATATGATGATTTAAGAATACTAAGAAGTCTAAAAAATAGATTTTGAAACACAAGTGAGATAGCTATTTTTAAAATGCAAGAAGAGGGTTTATTAGATTTAGAAAATCCTTGACTTGAGTTTATAAGTAACTCTCAAGCGAGTGTATGATCAAGTTTAAGCATAACTATGGAGTGAACAAGACCAATAATAGTTGAAACAGAATGATTAACAACTTATACGAAATTTGGTTACCCAAAAAGAAGCTCTAGATGAATAAATAATTCTAAGCTAGATTTAATTATAGCTGTTTTAGGAAAATATACTAAAATAAGTCTAGATTCTTATGATGTTTATACAAACATAGCAAGATGATTAAAAATAGAAGAACCATGAATTGATTTAGCTATAGCTTCATCAATAATATCAAGTAAAACAAACAAACAACTAGAAAAAGATATGATATTTATATGAGAAATATCTCTTACTTGAAACATAAAAAAACCTATAAATTTAGAAAAAAGAATAAAACAAGCAGAAAAAATGTGATTTAAAAAAGTTTTTATTCCAGATTGTGAAATAAAAAGTGAGAAAATTGATTTAGTTAGGATAAAAAATATATCAGAGCTTGTAACAAATTTAAATAAATAAAATAATGTTTGAAAAAGTGTGTAAATAGAAAATACCAATCTTTGACACAAACTCATATAAAACAAACACAAAAACATAATAATTACAATATGAAATTTATATAAAATTTATATTTACACTTTTTATTAAATATTTCATTATTTTTTAGAAAAACCATTTTTAAATAATTTATATATTTTTTGTTTTGTATGATTAATAGTAATTTTCTCATCACTTTCAATAAATCATTTCTCGCTAAGTAATATAGATATAGGTTTAGTAGAATCAAATTTAGAAAGTATTATATTTATAATTACCATAATAGGAACTGAAAGCAGCATTCAAACTACACCCCAAATAGAACCCCATAATCAAAGAGATAAAAGTATAACAAGAGGACTTAAATTTAGTTTATTTCACATAAGTCTAGGTTCTATTATATTTCAAATAAGAACTTGTATTCACACTAATATTGATATTATAGCTAAAACAAATGCTTGAAATTGAAACTGTATAACGACAAAAATAGAGATAATTCAAACTCATATTATAGATCATACAGTTGGTATAAAATTTAGCACAAATATTATAAAAGACCAAAATAGAGCAAAATCAACCCCAAATAATACAAGAACAATATAACTTAAAAATCAGGTTAAAAAAGAACTAAAAGTTTTTATCATAAAATATGTTTTAACATCTATTTTTATTTTAGATATAATTCAATTGATCCTGGTTCTTTGGATAACATTTCCAGACATTAGCTCTATCTTATTTTTGAAAAATCTATACTCAAGTAGTATAAAAAGTACATATATTATTATCAAACCCGCACTTGATATTATTGATGTTATTACTCAAGTAATACTTGAAAATAAATTGGAAAAATCTATATTTTTTAAAATCTTTTGTTTTATAGCTTCCTGCGATATGTTAAATTGTCATAAATATTCTAGTATGGGTAAAGATAATCACTCAAGTCTATTTTGGTAAAAGTTTATATTATTCGGTTTAGTTATTTCTTCTACATTTGTATTTATTATCCATCATAACATAAAGAAAAATGTAAAAAAGCTTATAAAACTAAACAAATAAGAAAAAAACTTATTCATTCAAATTTTATTAAAAAATCAAGAAACAGATATTATTCAAAAACTCAAGAGTAAAGCAATCACAAATGGTAATATAAGTGAGCTTCAAACATGAAGTAAATAGGCTGTGGCTATAATCGTTAGTACACTTATATTAAATAATATCATTTTTGATGAATCATTATCTTTAAACATAATTTGTAGAGTTATATTTTAATATTAACTATATTATAGTATTATTTAGTTTTTTTCAAAATAATTACTTAAAATAATTAAATAATATTATGTTAAGTTAAGTTTTTAACAATTGTTAAAAACTTAACTTAACTTTACATAGTATAATTTTTCTTTATAAAAAATATTTCTTATACTAAAAACACTTACGAATAAAAGATTATTTTTCACTTTTTAACTTTTTGTTTGTTGTTTTTAACAAGCTTGTATAAAAAATTGTAGCAAAATACTAAAAAATCATTAGATTGTTTAGATGTTATTTTATTGTATTAAAATTGTATTAAATGAAAATTAGCTTTATAAAAACAAGGTCTTGAGATTTAGTTGCTTTTGATAGATCTAGAATAGAAAATGTTATAGAAAAAGCAGCTATTTCTATATGAAAAATTGATATGTCTTTTGTGGAAAACATAACAGATATTGTTACTGAAAAACTAAAGGAAAAAATAATACAAAAAGGAGAAACATGATTTTTAACAATAGAAGAAACACAAGATGAAATTGAAATAACTCTAATGCAAGAGTGATATTTTGATGTGGGTAAAAGATTTATAATATACAGGTCAGAAAGAACTAAAAAAAGAGAAAAAACAAAGGAAAAAATAGAAAAAAAACTAGAAGAAAATAAACTGAAAATCAAAAAAAGTGATTGAAAAAAACAAGAATTTGATATAGAAAAAATAAAAGAAACATACAAAAAAGTAAGCTATAAATTAGCTAGAAAATGTAAATTTGAAGCTTTAGAAGAATCTTTGAAAAAATATGTGGTAGAGTGAATGAAGACTAGTGATATAACACAAATGATGATAAAGTCCGCTATAGATTTAATAAATATAGAAAATACTTCTTGGCAATTCATAGCCTGAAGGCTTGCATTAATAGATTTGTATAAAGAAGCTTCAAATAATAGAAAAATGGACATAAAAAAAATCTATGAGGCAAAACACTATTTATCTTTGTTTGATGATTATGTAAAAAAATGACTTTATTATAAAAACTTTTATGAATACTACTCTAAAGAAGATATTTTAGAAGCGTGAAACTATCTAAAAAAAGAAAATGATTTTGAGTATAACTATACAACAATGATGATGTATAGGAAAAGATACCTACTAAATCCAAATAAAATAGTACATGAATTACCTCAAGAAATGTACATGAGTGTCGCACTTTTCCTAGCCATACCAGAGAAGCAAGAAAATAGATTAGATTTCGCAAAGAAAGTATATGATGCTTGTGCTACATGAAAAATAAGTCTTCCAACACCAACATTATTAAATGCTAGAACAAATTTCCACCAACTATCAAGTTGTTTCAAATTCAATGTAGATGATGACCTAAGGGCTATATACCATTGTGTTGAAAACATGGCTCAAGTATCAAAATTTGGTTGATGAATTTGAGTATATCTATGAAATATAAGAAGCAAATGAGGAACAATAAGGTGAGTAAAACAGGTCGCAGGATGAGTTAACCCTTGGATAAAAGTTATAAACGATACAGCAGTAGCGGTTAATCAACTGTGAGCTAGAGCTTGAGCTATATCAGTTACATTAGATGTATTCCATAGAGATATATATGATTTTTTGGAGCTTCAAACAGAAACTTGAGATATAAGAACAAAAGCTTTTGATGTATTCCCTGCCGTGAGTTTCCCAGACTTATTTATGCAAAGAGTGAAAGATAATGAAAATTGGACATTATTTGATCCAAAAGAAGTAAATGATATAACTGGAAAAAAATTGCAAGATCATTTTTGAATAGAATTTGAAGAGTTTTACATGCAGTGTGAAAACAATCCAAAGCTAGAATTGAAAAAAGTTGTTAGCGCTAAAGAACTATTTAAAGAATACATGAAAACATGCGTAGAAACCGGTATGCCATACGCGTTTTTTAGAGATACAGTAAATAGGCTAAATCCTAATAAACATGCATGAAATATATATTCTACACAACTTTGCGTAGAAATATGTCAAAATACAAGTCCTTCAAAATTTATAGAAGAAAAAATAGAAGATTGAATAATAAATATAAGATATGAAGCGTGAGATAGTGTAGTATGTAATCTCGCTTCAATAAATGTAGCAAAAGTAAATACAAGCAAACAAATAGAAAAAGTAGTCCCTGTGGCTATGAGACTGCTTGATAATGTAATTGACTTAAATTTTTACCCTATAAAAGAGGCTGAAAACACTTCCAAAAAATATAGATCTGTATGACTTTGATTTCTTGGATTAGCTGAATATTTAGCTGTAAATAAGTTTTCTTATGATAGTTCAGAAGCAAGGGAGCATGTTGATAAACTATTTGAGAAATATGCATATTCTACACTTGAAACATCAAACATATTAGCACAAGAAAGAGGTACTTATGAAATTTATTCGGGAAGCGATTGGTCTAAATGATTACTTTTCTGAAAAAATGAAAAATGGTTCAAGCAAAATTCAACAATGTCTGATAAATGGTCGAAACTTATAAAAAATATCAAAACTTTTGGTGTAAGATTTGCTTATCACCTAGCTCCAGCACCAAATAGTTCAACAGCACTTGCAGTTTGAACAACAGCTTCCGTACTTCCTATATATAAAAAATATTTCGTAGAAACAAATGCTATAGCCCCTTCAGTAAATGTAGCTCCTAACCTTACTCAAGAAAACTTTTGGTATTATAAAGAATATGTTAATCTTGATATGAAAGATGTTATTGATATGATGTCAGTAATATATAAATGGATAGATCAATCAATATCATTTGAATGGATAGTCAACCCTGCAAATGTTTCACCAAGAGAATTATATGAGTATTATATGAGATGTCATGAAAAAGGAATAAAAACAGTTTACTATGTTAGGTCAATGAGCCTAGAAGTAAAAACTTGTGATAGTTGTAGTGGTTAAAAATTTAATAATATGAATACAAAAAAACTTAAATGCTCATTTGAAATACCAGAAATATCTTTTTGAACTTGGCCTATATGATGAATGGAAAAAGCAGAAAAAGATGAATTTCAGTGATGAGTAGAACTGATAAAATATGCAATTGAAAAATGATTAACTTCTATAGATACAGCAGAATTATACTGATGTGGATTTAGTGAAGAAATACTTTGAGAAGCTATAAAAAACTACAAAAGAGAAAATTTATTTATAGCATCAAAAGTAAAATGAAATAACTGTTCTTATGAAGCAATAAAACAAGCATGTAAAAATAGCCTAAAAAGAATCTGAACTTCATATTTAGATTTATATTATATACATCGGAGAGAAGAACAATTTGATTTAAAGAAATGTATGAAAGCAATGGAAGAATTAAAAGATGAGTGATTAATAAAAGAAATAGCTGTTAGTAATTTTAGTAAAGAAACCCTAAAAGAAGCTCAATCATATTGTAAAAAATATAAAATAGTAGCTAATCAAGTTCATTATAACTTGATTTTCAGAGAAGTAGAAGCTTCATGACTATTAGAATATTGTCAAAAAAATGATGTTATGTTAGTAGCCTATAGACCTATAGAGCTTTGAAAACTTGCAAATTGAGCTAATATTAGATATAGTTGATTAACTGAAAAATATAAAAAAACTTCAGCTCAATTATCTATAAACTGGCTAATATCTCAAAAAAATGTATGTACTATATTTAACTGTTTATATAAAAATCAAATAGATGAAAATATTTGAGCAGTAGGTTTTTATATGGATAAAGAAGATATAGAATACTTGAGAAAAAATTACAAATGACAGATAAATGTTTCTGATTGTATAAAACTAGCATAAAAATTTTAAATTTTAAAAAAAATAAAAAATGTCTAAATGAGATAAACTAAAAGCAAATCTTATTTTCAACCCAAAATGAGATGACAATATAACATCAAGAACTATTATAAAATGAAATATAACTGGATTATTTCAATTAAACGCAACAAAATATTCTTGGGCAAAATCTTTGTATCAAGTTATGGTTTGAAATTTTTGGGTACCAGAAAAAGTTTCAGGTCTTTGAGAAGATGCTATTCAATTTAATTCTATTTTAAGTGAAGATGAAAAAAGAGCATATAAATGAATACTATCATTTTTAATATTTCTTGATTCAATACAAACAGTAAATCTTCCAAATTTTAGTGACTATATTACAGCACCAGAAGTTAATTTAATATTATCAATTCAGGCTTATCAAGAAGCTATACATTCTCAATCTTACGCAACTATACTAGAAACAGTAGTAGATCCTAAAGATAGAGATGAGATATACTACTTTTGGAGAGATGATAAATATCTGCTTGAGAGAAATGAGTTTATAGGGTGAATTTATCAAGATTTCATAGATGAGCCTAGTGATAAAAATTTTTTCAAATGAATAATATGAAATTTCTTATTAGAAAGTATATATTTTTATAACTGATTTGCTTTCTTTGATACTCTAGCTGATTCTGGTAAGATGGTTGCAACAGATAGAATGATCAACTATATAAGAAGAGATGAACTAACACATGTAACTATTTTTGCAAACATAATAAAAGAAATAAAAAATGAGTTTCCTGATGTTTATGATGAAAAAATAATAATAGATATGATGAAAATTGCTGTTGAACAAGAAACAAAATGGACTAAACATATACTTTGAAAATCTATAATATGAATGTCACATGATAATGTAGAAAATTATACAAAATGGTTGGCAAACAAAAGACTAAGTATGCTATGAATAGAACCACTTTATGATAATGTAACTCAAAATCCTTATAAACATTTAGACAGGTTGCAAGATAACAACTCAGAAAAAGGTAATTTTTTTGAATCCACAGTAACAAATTATGCTCAATCAAGCGCAATGAACGGTAGTTGGGAGTTTTAAAAACTCTCTTCTTTACTTTACAAAACTCTTTTTTTTATTAAAATAATTTTAAATAAAAATTAAACAATAAAAAAAATGAATCAAAGAGAAAAAGAAATAGAAGCTATTCTTGAAGAAAAATATAAAAATGAGTCCAATTATGAAGCTTTTAAAAGATTAACAAAAAAGTAAAATGTATTATTTATCATTAAATGATTTATTACAAATACATAAAAACATAATAAATGAATTTTGATGACTATGATGAGTAAAAGATAAACAACAACTTGAATCGATATTAACTCATATTCAAAACAATAATTATTATCCTAATTTTAGCTCAAAATTAACTCATTTATTTTTTTGAATAACTAAATTTCATTGTTTTAATGATTGAAATAAAAGAACTGCTATTTGAGCTGTTACAGTATTTTTAGAATTTAATAAAATTAAAATTCCTAATATATTTGTAAAATTAGAAGACACTGCAATATGAGTTGCTAAATGAGAAATAGATAAAATTACTTTAGAAAAAATATTTAAAACTATTCTTATAAGCTTTAATATCAATATTTAAAAATAAAAATTAATTATATGTATTATACATAATAAAATCAGGCTCTTTACTTTACAAAACTCTTTTTTTTATTAAAATAATTTTAAATAAAAACTAAAAAAAAGAAATGCCAACAGTTACTAGATTTGCACCAAGTCCAACTTGATACCTACATATATGAAGTTTAAGAACAGTTTTATTCAATTATTTATTTACAAAAAAAAATAATTGAAAGTTTTTACTAAGAATTGAAGATACAGATAGAACTAGATTAGTAGAAGGTAGCGTAGACAACATGATAAACATATTAGCATCCGTTTGACTTATAGCTGATGAATGACCAAACAATCCTTGAGACTTATGACCTTATTACCAGTCTGAAAGATTAGAAATTTATAAAAAATATATAGATGAGCTAATAGAAAAAGACAAGGCATACTATTGTTTTTGTAGTAGTGAAAGGCTAAATAAATTAAGAGAAGAACAACAATCTTTAAAACTTCCTACTAAATACGATAAAAAATGTAGATTTTTATCAAAACAAGAGGTGCAAAAAAAATTGGATAATAATGAAAAATATACCATTAGGCTAAAAGTTCCCGAAAATGAAAAAATAGAATTCATAGATACAATAAGAGGTAAAATTATTATTAATTCTAATGAAATTGATGAACAAGTATTATTAAAGACTGATGGATTCCCTACCTATCATATGGCAGTTGTAGTGGATGATTATTTGATGTGAGTTACTGACATAATAAGATGAGATGAGTGGATACCATCAACCCCAAAACACATACTACTATACAAAGCGTTTAACTGGGAGATACCTAGATATTCTCATGTTCCTCCTTTGGTATGAGAAGATAGAAAAAAATTATCTAAAAGAACTTGAGATGTGTCTGTGGAAAAATATTTAGAAAAGGGATATTTAGTTGAAGCACTAATAAATTTTCTAGCTTTATTATGATGGAATCCTAAAACTACCCAAGAATTCTTTACTATTGATGAACTGATAAATAAATTTGAGCTTTCAAATGTTCAAAAAACTTGAGCCTTTTTTGATATAGAAAAACTTGATTTTTTTAACAGCCATTATTTAAAAAATATAGATAATGATATTTTATATGATAAACTCAGGATATATCTCAAAAGATATGATAAAAATTTGTTAGAAAAGATAGAAAAATTCAGCCCAAATTATAATAAGAAAGTATTAAATGAGCTTAGAACAAAAATAAAAAAATTTAATGATTTTAAAAATAGCACTACATTTTTTTATGAAGAACCAAAAATGATAGAAAAAGAATTAATTATAAATAGTAAAATGAAGATAGAAAACATAGAACAAGTAAAAAATGCAATCAAAATAGCTATTAAGATATTACAATGAAATAAAGATTTCAGTAGCATAGAAGAAATTAAAAATATTTTTATAGAGAAAATCAAAGAGGCTTCAATGAAAAACTGACAAGTTTTATGGCCAGTTAGATATGCTTTATCATGAGAGCAGTTTTCTCCATGAGCCTTAGAATTAATTTTTATATTAGGAAACGAAAAGTCAAGTGAAAGACTAAAAAAAGTTTTGGATTTTTTAGAAAAATAAAGTATAATAACTAGTAAATAATAAATTAAAAATTGTTTATGATATATGAAACATTAAAATCTCTTGTAGAATGATTAAAGACAAGTTATAAGTGTCCAGAGTGTGGAGTATGAATTTCAGAAAAAGATATAGAAATAGTATGAGCTGCTTGAAATACAGTAAATTTTGATGTAGCTTGTCCTAAGTGTGGTAAACACTGAATAGTAAAGTCTCAGTTAATGATGGTTGATTTGAATTGATTAACACAAATAAAACATAAATTTGAGGATATAAAAGAAAAATTAACTCTTTGAGAAAAAGAAGAAACAAAAATCAGTGATAAACAAATAATTAACCTTGATAGAGATTTAAAGAATGAAAAGATAAATGCTAAAGATATATTTGAGTAATATAAAACACATAAAAAAATATTAAAAAAAATTTTTGCAAAATTAAAATTTGAAGATAATCTTTTATTGTGCAAAAATTTTTTTATATGCTAAATTAATTACTAAATAAATAAAAAAATGAAAAAAATTATTTGGCTTATAGTTCTTTTGTTTATGTTGTATATAGTAATGATTTTTATGAAACCAACTATAACTAATGAAATTGCAAAAAAATTATGATTAGAAAATTTTAACAAAAATGTAGTTGATATAAAAAATAAATTGGACTATATTTCGACTAAGGTACCAACAAAACAAGAAATAGAAAAAGCTTATTCTTGAGCAAAAACTAAAATATCTGATATAAAAGAAAATATAGATAATGTTCGAAAAACAGCAAAACAAATAGAAGAAAAATATGATGAAGCAAAACAATTTATAGATAAAACATGAGAAAAAATAGAAAAAGTAAAACAAACAGTAAATGATATACAAAAAATATGATGAGAACTAAAAGAACTAATTTCAACTTGATCAACAAAAACAAATAATTAAAGACGACAAAAAAATCAAAAAATTTTTGATTTTTATTGTTATTTTAATATAATCTTTTAGTATTTCATTAAGTTATTATTCATGAAAATACTTATATCTATACTGATAAATTCTTTAATACTATTTGCTATAGCGTATTTCTTATGAGAAAACTCTATAAAATGATTAGAAACTTGAATACAACTAGGGTGCTGAGAATGTATGTACAATAGTATACCTGCAATTAAAATTTATTTACTTTGATGAATAGTTCTAGGTTTGATAAATTTAATAGTTAGACCAGTACTACAAATACTATCAATACCACTATTTTTCATATTCTTTCCAGTTGTTGTATTTGTTATAAATTGAATAGTGCTATTTTTACTTGATTATATATTAACAGATCTTTTGATTATAGAATGAATATGATACCACATAAATTGAAAAATTGAGTTTGTGATTGCTGTTGTTATTTTTACAATATTAAATACTATATACTCCTTATTATTTTTTAAAAAATAAAAAATGTTATTAAATATACAAATTATAATATCTATTTTGCTTACAATAATTATATTACTACAAAATAAAAATGTAAGTTTAAATATTTCATCTATGAGTGGTGATATGTGAGAAATTACTAAAAGATGACCCGAAAAAATCTTACAAAACACAACTATAATTTTATCACTAGCATTTATAGTAAATTCGATTTTGTTATTTATAAGTTAAATAAAACTAGAAAAAATAATAAATTTAACTTAATTGTATAAGTAATTTTTATAAATGGACAAAAAATATATATTAAAAAAATTAAAAAAATACTTATTTTTTATAAGTATTGTTTTTTTAGCACTCAGCTCAACACATCTTATATACAATTATATATATCATGATAGTAAAGAAATAGCGCAAAAATGATGAACTATATCTGAAAGTTTTGTGTGAAAATTCCCTAATTTAAACCCCTTAAAATACAACAATGATTACAATTCTTATATAAATCATATACTGTATAGAAGTTTACTAACTTATGATATACAAGAAGAAAAAATAGTTTGAGACTTAGCAAAATGTGATATATGAAACCTATCTAAGATAGAATGTTTTTTAGATGATAATATAAAATGGTCATCAGGAGACAATATAGAAATAGATGATGTAATAGCTACATATAACATAATCAAGCAAACAAATGTTAATCCTATATTGAAAAATACACTTGAAAAAGTAAAAATAACTAAAAATAAAACTAGTATAATATTTGAAACGCAAGAAAATGATGTGAATATATTAAATATATTCTTCCAAGCAATTTTGCCAAAAAGCGTTATAGAACAGATAGATATAGATAATATAAACTGAAATTTCTCTCCTATAAATGGGATATATTCATGAAAATATAAAATATTAAAAGTAGACCAAGATGAAACAGTTTGATTTACAAAAATATTTTTAGAAAAAAATGAATTTTATTCTAAAAATCCTGTATATATAGACAATATAATACTTAAATTCTATAAAGATTATACATCTCTTTTACAGCAAAAAGATAGCATAAACATATTTTGAGATAAAAAAAACTTAATATGAAACTCTATACCAAAACTTAAAAAACATAATTATGTTCTACCTCAATATTTTGGAGTTTTTATTAATAAAGAAAGACTAAAATACCCAAATATAAGAAGCTACATTTTAAATAAAATAAAAAGAGAAGATATATTAAAAGAAATTTGAGAGAATAACAATAAATCAATAAATTCGCCTTTTTTAAATGACTTAGTTTTAAATACGCTAAGAAATAAAAGTGAACTAAAATCTATGTTAAATAGCCTATGATACTATAAAAAAGATTACTATTTATCACAAAATACAATAAAAAATACAAAAAAATATTCAGATGAAGTAAAAATTAAAAACAGTGATAAAATTACAAAAAAAGATAATAATATAAAAACCATTGAAGTAGATATAAAAAAAATAGAAAATTCAATCACGAAACAAAATTACAATAGCAAATCAAAAATTTTTGTTAGTCCTAAATGGGTTGATAGATACAATTTTATAACTAATCCCAATATAGTTTTAGAATGAAAAACTAACAAAAATGTAACTGAGGTATATATAAATGACTATAAACTAGATAAATACAACAGCATAAATGAAAAATTTTATTATAAAGTTTCTATAGGATTAAAAAACATAAAACTATGAGAAAATAACTATAAAGTATATTTCAAAGAAAATTGAAGAAAGTCATTAAAAGAAACAATAACATTATTTTATGATAAAGACAAACAAACACTAGAAAAAAAAGAAACTGAATTGGTAGCAAAACTTATAAACAAAGAAATAAAAAGACAAAAAGAGATTTTATTAGCAAAAAGCATAGAAAAAAAGGAAAATAAAACACAAGAGGATGAACTCCAAAAAGATTATATAATAAAACAAAACTTAATATCTGAACTTGATGAAAAATTTTATTATAATAAGAGTTTTAAGCCATATTCTATAAATTTATCTTATACTGACTGAAATAAACAACTAGAAAAAGTAAGTGAATTAATAGCAAATACACTTGAATTAAGTTGAATAAAAGTAAATCTAAAAGCAGAAAAATTAGTTGATATAACAACAAAATTGTCTAAATGAGAAGAAGATTATGATATGCTAATAGCTTGAATAAACTTATGATACTTTAAATTTAATCTATCAAAATATTTTTATTCAGGTCAAATAAAAAAATGAAAAAATCTATCTAAAATAAAAAATAGTGATTTAGATAATATACTAGAAGATTTAAAATCATGAATGCTCACAAAACAAAAAAGAATTGAACTTCAAAAAGCTATAATTAAAATAATTGAATCAGAAGCTATATTTAAACCTTTGTACTCACCTTATTATTCAAATTTAGTAATAAAAAATATAGAGTGATATGAACTCAAAAAAATTATTCCATCAGATATATATAGGTATGAGCCTTTATCAAAATCATATATTTTAAAAGATAAAATAATAGACAAAGAAAGTAAAAGTATAATTGATTTTTTAAGATTTTTAGTAGATAATTTATTCTAAAGGTATGAAAATAGATACTAAAGAAAATATTATATTGCCAGCTTGGAATCTGATAAAAGATGATAATAAGATAAAAAAAATGCAATTTTTACCTGGAATATTATCTATAATATTTCTTAGTGCTCTTTTGTCTTATCAATCAATATACACATACTCAATACTGGCTGATAAAAAAGAAGTTTTACTAGAAAAATTACTAAATTTTATACATTCTATATATATAATAGAGTTTATAGTAGTAACTATTGTTTTTGTGATTTTATATATATTTATTTTACCTATATTTGAATGAGCATTAATAAAATATATTTCGAAAAAAGATAATTATTGAGAAAGTGAAATATCTGAATCCCTTAGTGTAGGATTTTATAAGTTTTTACCAATATTTAAGTACAATAATTTATTTTCAGAGTTTAAATTTATAGCTGTTCTAAATTGATACTTATTTATTTTGAGATTTTTTGAATTTAAATTTATAAATATAATAAACTACTGTTTTTTAGCTATATTTTTATTTTCTATTTTTATAAATGTTTTTTTTGCATATAGCAAATATATAATAATGCTAGAAAATACTAGTATGTTTGGGGCTATATGAAAATCCATCAAGATTTCTCTTATAAATTTGAGAAATACTTTTAAACTATATTTTTTAATGTTTATATTAAACATAAGGGTTATATTCAATTTTATAGTGTTTCTAATATTCCCTATACTGATAGTATCTGTTATTTGATTTGTAACTACTCAAATACTAAAGGCTTTGGCCTTAATAGTAATACTAATAATTTTTATTTGATTTATATTATTTTTGGGTTATTTGACCTGAGTTCTTGAGGCATTAAAAACTGCAATTTGGTATTATGCATATGAAAAAGGTAAGCAAAGACTTGAAGAGATAGAGAAAGAGGTTAGATAATAAAATATATTTAGGAAATTAAAATTTTCCTAAATATATTTTACCAATGAAAATCTACATTTTGATAGCAGAATGCTGATGAGGTACTAAAAATTCAATCTACACTTATTTCAGGTCAATATCAACATCAAGGAGACCGAGCATCAAATTTAAGTCAAGCAAATTGGTTGTTATGATTTCAAGGCGATGTTCAATAAACTTGTCTAAAACAATCATTAGAACAAGTGTGAGATATTTTTTTTCAATTACTTAAATTTACGACATACCGAACGGAATTACCCCAGTTTTGTCAGTTAGAAGTATTTGAATTTCTTGTAAATTCGATTCACCATCAATGCCAAGAATTATTAGATGATTTAATACATATAACTGTATTTTCAGAAACAGATCTTATAGCGTTTTGTATTTCTGCATTATTTCCCCATCATCAATAAGTAGATTTTGAAATTCTCATAGGTCAATCACATCATATTTTTGGTGTAGAGGAAATTCATGACGTATCTCAATCCAAATTTTCATAAACTATAGTATTTCAACTAGAACTATATCATCTTCATCATACTTTCGCTACTTTTCATAAGTCTTTGAATAGCGTTCAATTTCAAGTGATTACTTCTTTAGTCTTTAAATACGATTTATAAGTCTTTGTATTTCATACATTAGATATATCTAGTGAACCTGATTCTGTCTCTTGGATTGGTTCATTCTTATCTGTTGTTAGTATTCATAGTTTCTTTCATTCTACATAGGGATATCTATTCTCATAGTCTATCGCTTGAGTTGTTTTTAAATTGTTTAGATTATTTAGTTTATTTAGATTGTTTAGCTTAGATGTTGTTTCGGGTTGGTCTTCCAGAAAGGCTAGTAGTTGGAAGTATTTTCTATCCTTTGTTAAATAGTAAGAAAAGT
>CAWUJK010000021.1:0-21917 GCA_963922865.1 uncultured bacterium
AGTTTTTTAGATATTTCTTTAAAATAATATTCTCGCTCTATTGGATCTCAATAATGTTTCAATATTTCTAAAAGCTCATCCAAAAGTTTTTTTCTATCTTCTATACTGCTTATATCAAAATCACTTTTTTTTATATAATAACCTATGGGTGTTAAAGCATTTTTTATATATTCACCAAAGTCCTTTCAAGATTTTATAATACTGTCAGGATCACTTTCTTTTTCTATGTCTATTATCTTAACTTCAAATCCTTTATTTTTAATAGTTTCAAGAGCTAGTATGGTAGCTTTTTCTCAAGCTGAATCTCAATCAAAAGACAAATAAAGTTTATGTGTTAATCTTTTTAGAATGCCTAAGTGTTTTTCTGTTAAAGCTGTTCAAGATATAGCAACTGTATTTTCATAACCAGAGGATTGACAAGTTATAGTATCCATTTGTCATTCTACTATAACTACAAAATCATTGTCTACTATAGATTTTTTGGCTTCGTATAATCAGTATAATATCTCTGATTTATCGTAAAAATCAGATGCTGGTGAGTTGAGATATTTAGGTTCTCAAGAGTTTATTATTCTAGCTGTAAAAGCAACAAAATCTCACCTTAAGTTTCTTATGGGAAATATTATCCTAGCTATAAATTTATCTTTTCTTGCTGGAATATTTACAAATATATTGGATTGTTTTATTTGTCAATCATCATATCACTTTTCTTTTAAATAGTTGTATAATGAAACTCAAGAATCAGAAAATCAAAAATTAAATTTTTGGAAGCTTTGTTTTTTAAGTCATCTATCAAACAAATATTTTTGTGCTTCAGGGTTATTTTCTAAAGCTTTTTTATAGTATGATACTGCATCTTTATATAGTGAGTATAAATTTTTTTTAAGTTTATAATTTTCATTGTCAAATCATTCTAATTTTTTTCATGTCATAGAGGCTAAAATTTGAATTGCATCTTTAAATTCCATGTTTTCAATGTCCATAACAAATTTCAATGCTCATCATCATTTATGACAACCAAAACAATATGCTAGTTGTTTTACTGGGGAAACCATAAAGCTGGGGGTTTTTTCATTGTGCCCAGGAAAAGGGCAAACAGCTTTGTAGTTAGCTCATGCTTTTTTTAGTTTAGTATATTTAGAAACAAGTTCTACAATATCTATAGAATTTTCAAGTTCGTCTACTAGTCACATAATTAAAAAAGTGTAAAAAAGTTTTGTTTTTTAAAATAAAATGATATAATACCTATGTTCACGACGAAATAGTCTCCTAAAAGTGTTGGTGCTTCCGGACGGCTATTTTTTATTCTTTATATTTCAAAAGACTTTTTAATTCATTTTGAGATAAATTCATTCAATAAATATCTTTTAGTGATTTGTACAATGATGAATATTTTTTATTAGGAAATAATATTTTTTTAAATTTATTCTTTTTTATTAAATATTTAACAAGTTTTATATAATCTCAATCTCAGGTAACTAAAACTAACTTATTAAAATTATCTTCTTCTAAAAGCCTATGCATTATATTAAATACTATATCAACATCAACATTTCACTTTTTCTTTCATAACATATTTGTATTATGTTCTCTAAATTCTAATATAAATCAAGCTTTTTGAATTTTTCTATACATCTCTTGGTTTTCATCATTAACAAATCAAAGAAAAAAATAAGCTTCTATAATATTAAATTTATCTTTCAAATAAATTCTAAATCTAGCAAAATCTATTTTCCAATCTTCAGATATTGTTCATAAATGAAGATTTTGTCAGTCTATAAATGCAATGTTAGTTTCTTTTTTCATAGGGTTTATTTAGTTTTATCAATAAGTTTTCCAAGGGTTTTAACTGGTAAATTTTTTCAATTCATATTATCTTTACTATCAAAAATTCATTTTACTATATCATCTATACCAAATAATCTTTCAATATTTTTCTTCCTGAATTCAATATCATCCTTAATTTCTAAACTAGACCGTTTTTCCATCTTGAATAACAACTCATATGATTTATAAATTTCCATTATTTTCAAATATTTTTTTGATAAATCAAAGAAAAAATAAGCCATATACATTAATAAAAATTCTACAAAAAACAAATATACTCATTTTCATAAAAATGATTCTTTAAAATCATTAAAAGATATTGAAGTTCATTTATGAAATAAATAAGAATTAAACACAACAATCAATAATATTATCATTGATCAGATAGAGAATGTATAAATAAACTTTACACTTAATGATTTAGTACTTTTAATTATATCGTCTCAAATAAATTTTTTAATAACTTTTATTTCATCTTCTTCTAACTCATATTCATATATATTATTTCTTTTAGTAGTTGAAATTTTATCTTTAAACCTAATAAATTCTTCAATTATTTTTTTCTTTGTATCTTCAACATCTAAGGGCTCATACAAATCAATATTTTTTAGTTTATTGTTATTTCAATCATGTTCATTTAATCAATATTCAATTTTTGGGTAATTAATATCTATAAACAATTGCTTCTCTCATTGATGAGTTTCAGCATTGATATCATAAAAAGCAATCCAAGTTCTAGTTTGTCAAAAATTAGTAGATCCTTCAAATCAAACAAACTTAGAATTTACCTTTCACTTTATATTCAATTTTAACTCTAACTCTTCTATAAATTTTTTTATAGAAGTTTCCACCGAATTTTTAAATTCGTAATATACTATGGATGATAATATATTATAATTCTTCCAAGATTTAAGTATATTTTTTTCAAATTTTTTTTCTTCTTCTATTTTAATTTTTTCCAAAAAAGAAAAACTGATATTTCATGATTTTTTTAATTTTTCTAATATTTTTTTTCTAATATTTCTAACTTTTATTTCATCTTCTCAGTATAACTTTAACTGTTCAGTAATAATATCTTTGTCGATGAAGGACAAATAATCTAGCATTCTACTATTATCTAAATAAAAGTGGTTAAAAAGTTTAGATAGTTCTGTAACAAAGCTTAAATCTTTGTTTTTTTGTTTTGCTTTTAGTAACTTATAGAATCCATCTCACTGATTTTTTTCCCTCATTTTTCATCAATATTATTATATAATACATATAAATATACCCAAAAAAACAAAAAAATGAAACTAAAGTTTCATTTTTTTATATAACTTCTCTACCTCACATAAAAGCAACTAAAACATCAGGAATTTTTACATCTCAATTTTTTGTTTGATAATTTTCAATTATAGCAATTAAACATCTACTAAGAGCTGTAACAGTTCAATTTAAACTGTGAGCATATTTAGTTTCTCAATTAGAATTCATGCATTTTACAGCAAGTCTTCTTGTTTGATATTCTCATATATTTGAACAACTAGTTACTTCCCTATACTTTTGTTGACCTGGCATCCACGCCTCTAAGTCAAATTTTTTAAGAGCAGGATTTCATAAATCCCCAGAACAAACATTCATTTTTTTGTAAGGTATTTTAAGTTCTTGCCAAACTTCTTCTTCTATACTAACCATAAAATCATGAACTTTTCAGCTTTCTTCTGGTTTACAAAAACAAACCATCTCTACTTTATCAAACTGATGTCATCTCAAAATTCACCTTGTATCTTTTCAAGCAGCTCAAGCCTCTTTTCTAAAACAAGAAGAATAAGCAACATACATTTTTGGTTTTTCCAAATCTAAAACTTCATCACAATGATAACTAGTAACAGGTACTTCTGAAGTTCAAACCAAATGCAAATCATCATCATCTGGGTTTACTCTATAAAGTCAATCTGATTGGTCAACTAAAAATCATGTACCAAACATCGCTCTTTGTTTTACAAGAACTGGTGGTAATATTGGATTAAATCATTTTGATACTAGTTTTGCTAAAACAAAGTTTATTATAGCAAACTGAAGTAAAACTAAATCTCACTTTAAATACCAAAACCTAGAACCACTCACTTGAGAAGCTTTTTCTATATCTATCCATCATTTTTTCTCTCAAATCTCATAATGGGTTTTTGGTTCAAAGTCAAATTTTGTTTTTTCTAAAAAAGATTGCTCACATACATTATCTTCATCAGTTTTTCAAATACATGTACTTTCATCAAGTAAATTTGGAACTTGATAATACAAATCTTCCCAAGTTTTTTCAATCTTTCTTTGTTTTTTTTCTAAAGAATCTAATTTTTCTCAAAGAATTTTCATCTCAGCTATTTTTGCTGGTTTTTCTTCTGAACTTAGATTAGGAATTTCTTTACTAACCTTATTTTTTATCGCTCTTAATTCATCTACTTTTACTATTAAATCTAGTTTCTCAGCGTCTATTTTTAAAAACTCATCCAAATCTAGCTTTAAATTTCTTTTTTTTATACTATCTCTAACCAAGTCAGGATTATTTCTAATAATTTTTATATCTAACATAATTTATTTTTTAAAAAATAATAATTTTACTTTTTCCTTCTTTTTTTGTAAGTTCATATCAACCTTGTTTAATTGTTTTTGGGGATATTACTATTCTATTTGGAATACCAAAAAGTTCTGAATCTCAGGCTTTTTGTCAAAATCCAAACTTAGCTCACATTCTATCATCAAGTATTACACTTTTTCATTGTTTTTCTAAATCTAGGGCAATTTCACTGGCTTTTTCTAAATTTTCTTCTCAAATAACTATTATATAATAATCATATGGAGCTACATTTTCTGGCCAGGCAATTCATTTGTCTGTCATAAAATATTCTGCTATTACTCACATAAGTCTTGATATTCATATACCATAACATCACATTTGAACTTCATTGCTTGATTTGTTGTTTTCATCTAAAAATGATAATCAAAATGGTTTTGAGTATTTACTTCATAAATGAAAAATGTTTCAAACTTCACAAGCTTTCCTAAAAGTTAATTTTTCTCAAGATACATTTGATGAAAGAAATCAAGGTTTTGGTTCATTAAAATCTCAAAATTCTAGTATGTCCAAATCGTCTATATTAACATTCTTGGAGGATTTAGCTAAAGCATTTACTCAGGCAAAAAAGTTTTTTACGGTTTTTAAAGATTCATCTCAAAAGTTTTCTAAATTTAGTTTTGAATCTTTTAATGGAGTCACAAATCATCTCACAGTTCATAGAAAATTTAGATCTTCTTCGTTTGCTTGAGAAAATCATTCTTGGTATTTTTTGGAAACAAATTTTCTTAGTTTTATTTCATTTACATCTAGGTCTCAACGAATTACTACAGAAAAATATTTTTTTGAGTCTGTTTTATAGACAACTGTTTTTAGCATTTGCCAGTCTGGAGCTTCAAAATATTTAGCCATTTTATCCATATTAACTATATCATCAACTGTATCTAAATACTCTAGTTTTCATTTTTTATCATCTATATTTTTAGAATCAGCTATTCAAGAGGCTAGCTCTAAATTACTACAGTATCAGGACGAATCACTAACTATTATATCTTCTCAAATATCTAGGTATGTCTGAAATTCATGTGAATTTCTATCACTTATCACTCATCCATCTGCTTCTGCTATAACTGTGTCTTTTCATATTCAAAGTCTATCAAAAACATTTGTATAAACTTTTTTTACATTTTCATAAAAATTTTCAAAATCTTTTATATCTTTATGAAAAGAATAAGCATCTTTCATCAAAAACTCTCTTCATCTTAAAAGTCCAGATTTTGCTCTTTTTTCATTTCTAAATTTTTTTTGAATATGATAAACACAAGTTGGCAAATCTTTATATGACTGTACAAATTCTTTGAAAATATTTACAACATTTTCTTCGTTAGTAGGACTAATTCTATACTGTGTATTCCCCCATCCTGGAACTTTAAAATACTCTGGTATTTCCCATCTGTTTGTAATCTCCCATAAATCTTTAGGTGTTAAAATTGTCATCATCATTTCATGATATCAGGCTTTATCCATTTCTTCTCTCACTATATTTTCAATATTTTTTAAAACTCTATATCACATAGGTAAATACTCATAAGCTCATGCCATAGCTTGTCTTATAAATCAAGCTTGAAGCAAGATACTAGTAGAAATATTAGCGCTAATTTTTGGTCTAGTTTTTAAAGTTTTTATTGGGAAATTGCTCAATTTTATCATTTTTGTATCCATTATTTTTTAATTATAGATATAATATATTTTTTCAGGGGTTTTTCAATTGTTTTTTGAAAATAAAAAATCTCTAACTTTCCCCAAATTAAGGTTTAGTTAGAGATTTTATGTGATTTTTTAATTTTCACTAAAATAAACTCTACCAAATCTTGGGGGATTTAGTAAGGCTAGAGGGTGATGATAATGTAAAAATTTTGTTTATCATTTGTAAAAATTATCTTTAAATACATTTTTATCATATAAATTTTATTTTATATGTCAAAATTAATTTTTTTAAGTTTTGGTTCAATTAGGATAATATTTTTAATTATTTAAAATATCAAATAATCTTCAAGTAAGAAAATATGGTATATATATTATTTCTATATTTTCTTTAAATATAGTTTTAAAAACACCCTTATTTAATAATACAGCTTTAGTAATTCAATTTTTTTTAGAAAAATTTATCAAATTTAAAGGTATCTTATCATAATTTCAAGCTTTTACTTCTATAGGTAATAATAAATCTCATCTTTTTATTATAAAGTCAACTTCCAATTGATTATTATCTCTATAAAAAAATAGCTCATCCAATATATTTTTAGTTTTTGATAATTCAGTAAAAACAAAGTTTTCAATTAAAACTCATTTATCTATTCTAAGTTTAGTTGGTGAAAATACTTTTAGTAAAGAATTATAAATTCAAGTATCACTGAAAAATATTTCTTGAGATTTAGAAATAGTTTTTATCTTATTTTTGAAAAAAGGTCATAACTCTTTTATAAAAAAGGTTTCTTTTAAAACTGACAAATACTTCCCTAAATTATAATCAGAAATTCAAATATCATTTCAAATAGCTGATTTTTTAAGTAAATTTGAATTTATTTGTGTTATATATTTTAATAGTTTGACTATGTTGTTTGAATGTTCTATATTAAAAAAATCTCAGATATCTTTTTTAATATAAGACAGTACAATTTCTTCTAGTTTTTTAATTTTATAATCAATTTTATTCGATAAAACTATCTGTGGGTATCATCAAAAAATTATAAAATTTTCTATATTTTTTTCAAAATCGTTTCTATGTATAGAAAAATTTTGTCCCAGCTTAATTTTATTATAGATTTTCAAAAGTTTATCGTTTTTTTTAAATTCTAAAAATTCTTCAAAATCTAGTCTCTCAATATTAAAAACTACTTTTCTTCACATAATACTATCTCAAAACGCTTTATTTATCAAAATACTACTAGAACCTGATAAAAAGAATTTTATATTATCAAATCTATCATAAATTCATTTGATAATAGTTCATATATTTCTTATTTTTTGAAATTCATCTATAAAAACTATAAATTTCTCTTTGTTGTTTTGAGAAAATCAACTTAATTCCAATAGATCTAATAAATCTTTTGAAGATTTTAAATCAAGTAATTCATTATCAAAATCAGTATCAAAAAAAACTCAATAATTATTTTTTACCAGCTCTTTTTCTACCATTTTTAGGAGGGTAGATTTTCATACTTGTCTAGCACCTATTAAAATAACTATTTCTTTCTCAAAATAATACTTTTTAATTTCTGTTAATATTTTTCTTTTAAGCATTTTTTTAAAATTATACTAGTATTTTTCTAAATATTTTTGTAATTATACTAGTATTTTTCTAAAAATCAAATTTTTGTAGTACAAAATTAATTCTCAAAAAATTTTTGAGTTATAGAAAAAGGGACTCGGATTTCTCCGAGCCCCAAAACACTAAAAGTGTTTACAATGTGTTTATTTTGACACACTGATAGAAATAGAATTACTATCAGGTGTAAATTTAACACTTCTTTTTACTATCTCCGAGAGATTAGCATCTACATTTAATTCAGTAGGAATAGTCCCGTTCTGCATAAATTTAGATACTGCGCCCGGAGTGTAATACTTATACATAATAGTTGTAAAATTAGCTTTAGCTTTTTCAGCTTCAATTTTAGCAGTTTCAGATTGAGCTTCTTTTTTTGCTTTTTTTTCTGCTGATTCTGCTTCTGCTTGAGCTGCTTCAAATTTAGCTTTAGCTACATTAGGATCACTTCTATCTTTAAATTCAGCAACTCTACTATTAAGCATTTTATCCAAACCTAAAACATCAGCTGCAATGAAAAGATACTTAGTAAATTCAGATTTTTCCTTAAAATCATCAAATTTTTTAGACAAAAATTTGTTATTTTTAATGAATTCATCTTTTAACTCTTTTTCAATACCATCATCACCAAGAGCACCAAAAGCATACAAACTAAGTAAACTTTCATTACTAAGAGGAGAGTTATTACCACTTATCATAGTATTAAGTTCTCTAGCAGCTAAATCAAGTTCTATTTGCTTTTCAGAACTACCAGGATTAAACTTAGCATACTCCACACTATCACTTATATATTCTATAAGCTCTAGTCTAGAACAAGTAGCATGATAATCTCTAATATCTCTTTGAGCTTCCTTGAACAAGCTATAATCATTAGTTTTAATGGTATTAGCAAGTTCGACCCTAGTTTGCTTTACCTGATCATAAAGATTACCTAAAGTTTCAGTAAGTCTAAGACCTTTATCAACATCAAACAAAGAATTTCCCAAACCAAGAGCAGAAGCTCCCATTGTAAGAACCTTATTAGATGCTCCAGTTAGACTTGCCATAGCAACACCATAATCACCTATGATATTAAAATGAGACTGATTTTTATCTAGTTTATCTGAATATGCCATTTGTAAGTCAAAAAAGTACTTACAAAGGGTATCAGATGTAGATATAGAAGTAAAGATATAGTCTTTCAGTTTTTCATTTATAACTTCTTCAGTAGAATTTTCTACAGTAGGCTTTGGTGTTTCGCTTGAAGAATCTCCTTTTTTAGAAGATTCTTCTTTAGGAGGCTCAAAAAACTCTACTAGCTCTTCTAAAACTTCCAAATCTTTACTTAAAATATCATCTATACTTTCTTTTTCAAGTGGTTTTATGTCATAACTCTTAGGTAAAGAACAACCAACTAAAACAAAACTAAGAACTGTTAAAGAACAAAATGATTTTGTCATTTTCATGATAAATACTCCATTATTACGAAAGGTTGATAGTAAACTATAATCGCTTGTGCGGCATAGCACAAGCGATTATAACTAATCCATATTAATAAGATATTAAATTTGAGAGATAAAATTTTTATTTCAAACTATTTAAAATTTCATCTGTTTTTTGAGAATAAGAAACTCAAATAAAAGGTATTCTATAAACATGAGAAAGTATTATTGAATGCAATCTCATAGAAAAACAAATATCAATTTCCCTATTTTTGTATACATCATAAACTTCAAACATAGATTTTTTTATTTCAACTCAGTCTCAAACAAATTGTTTCAAAAATAAATAATCATTTGAAACTATATCTCAATCATGAAAACTATGAGGAAGTAAAATAACTTTTCATCAAGATTTTATTATATAGTTAATTATTTCTTTTATTTTTCACTGCTCAAGCCTACGCGACATATTTGATTTTTCAACTAAATATCAAGTCCTAAAAGCTATTCAAACTTTTATATTTTTAAAATCAAAAGCTTCCAGTTTACTAATATCAAAATTTTTTGAGTCTATACTTCAAATAATTGATTTTTGATTTGTCTCCAATCAATTATCAAAAAAAACAGGATCTTTTTTTATTTGAGAATCTATTCAAATTTCTTTTAAAATATCAAAACTTGCTTTATCTCTTACTGAAATACTTTGAGAATTTTTAAATATTTTATTTATTTTTTCAAGATTACTATTATTTTTTATATTTATTCAAACTCTAAAAAAACAAACTTTTTTTAAAAAAATATTAAAAAATTTTCTTCTAAAAACCCATAAATTTAGCGGATTTTTTTTGTTTCAAACTTCATTATCAAAAAATAATCATCCTCAACCAATAACTATTAAACTAGATTTAAAAGTAAAATAAACAAACACAAAAAAATTGAATACATTATTAAAAATTTTACTTATATCTTTTATACAATCAGGAAAATAAGGTTTATAAACTATATAATCTGCTTTATAAAAAGGATTTTTATAATCATAAGAAAAAACCACAAATCTAGGATTTTTTTCTTGGTACTGAGTTCTTAAAATCTCTATTTGATTTTTTAAAATCAATTCATCTCAAAGATTTTTAGCTCAAATTGAAGCAAAAATAGAAATTAACATTTTTAGTATTTTTTAAATATTTTTTATTATATATAAAATATTTAAAAAATACAGCTATATTTCAATTTTTATTTTATTAACACTCATTTTTTCTAAAACTCAAAGCTTCTAAAATATGCTCTTTTTTTATATCTTTAGAGTTTTCTAAATCAGCTATGGTTCTTGATATTTTTAATATCCTAAAATAAGCTCTTGCTGATAGGTCTAGATTATTTACAGCTTGTTTTAAAATAATCTCAGTCTGCTTATCAAGTAAACAAAACTCATTTACTTCTTTACTAGACATCTCAGAGTTTGATGTAATTTGAATATTTTTAAACCTACTAAGCTGTATATTTTTTGCTTTTTCCACTCGTTTTTTTATTGAGTTTGAAGATTCCGCTTTAGAATAATCTTTTCAAACCTTGAGTTTATCAACCTCAACTTTTGGGACTTCTATAAATATATCTACCCTATCAAGAAGTGGTCAAGATAGTCTAGACCTATAATTTTCAATTTGTTTAGAACTACAAACACACTCTTTAGTATCATCAGTCAAATATCAACAAGGACATGGGTTCATAGCCCCAATTAATGAAAATTGAGCTGGATAATTATATGTGGCATTTATTCTATTAATTGTTATTTCTCAGTCTTCTAAAGGTTGTCTCAAAACTTCAAGAACAGACTTTTCAAACTCTAAAATTTCGTCTAAAAATAAAATTCATTTATGAGCTAAACTTATCTCTCAAGGTTTAGCATTAACTCATCAACCAATAATTGAAACACTAGAAGCAGTATGATGAATAGTCCTAAAAGGTCTTTTACTTATTATAGGAGTTTTATGATTTAAAAATCAAGATATGCTATATATTTTAGAAACTTCAATAGCCTCATCTATAGTCAAATCTGGCAAAATCCCGGAAAAAGATTTAGCTAGCATAGTTTTTCAACTACCTGGAGGTCCACTCATTATTATATTATGTCATCAGGCTGATGCTATTTCTAAAGCTCTTTTTGCATGAGATTGTCATAATATATATTTAAAATCATATTTATTTTCTAGATTTTTTCATAAAATTTCTCAAATATTTTTAAAATCTAATGTATCTTTTATAACTAAATCTTTTCATCAGTTTAAAATCAAAATTAACTCTTGCAAAGTTTCAATACTAACAACATCAATACCCGGTATAATAGATGCTTCTAAAGAATTTCAGCTAGGAACAAAAATTCTTTTAAATCATTTTTCCTTGCTAACTATAGTAGAAGGCAGTACAGAATTAACTTTTCTAAGTCTACCATCAAGAGATAATTCTCATAAAAATATAGAGTCTTTTATTAAGTTTTCATCAATAAATCAACCATTTAATAAAATTCAAATAGCAATTGGTAAATCAAAACTAGGTCAGCTTTTTCTAATATCTGCTGGAGCTAGATTTACTGTAATTCTACTGGTTGGCAATTTATTACCTGAAGATTTTAGCGCAGATTTTAATCTATGCTTACTTTCTTGTATACCCTGATCAGCTAAACCAACTATACTAAAAGATGGTAATCAATTATTTATATCAACTTCTACCTCAATTAACTGAGAATTCAAACCGTTTGTGGCTATACTGTTTACTTTTGCTATCATGTTATATCACTTTAATATGTAAAATGTGAGAGGTTAATATTAAATATATATACTTAATATACATTTATTATATACTTTTTGTATTTATGTCAAATTTTTTAATGAAATAATATAGTTAATAAAAAAATAAAAACCACTCAAAATGTTTATTTTAAGTGGTTTTTAAGATATTTTAAATTTTAATTCCATTTTTTATACTCTTCTTCCAGTTTAGAGTATATATTATCAAATCAAGTAGTATTTTCCAGTATTTTTTGCATAGCAACATTATCTTCTTGTCAATTCCATATTTTTATATAAGTTCACTGTTTATAACCATGATCTTGTCTAAATTTATTTAAAACATTTTTTCAAATATATAATTTATATAAATCTTCAAAATTAATTCAAGCAGAATTTAAACAAGTAAAAAACTGTCTAACAAGCTCGGCTCTATATTCTATAGAATCTCTTTTAGATAAAGATAATAGCATTAGTTTTTCATAAGGTTCTAATATTTTATCTATGAGTAAATTATTTTCTTTATCTAGTTTATTTGGAAGTTTTACTTTCACTTCATATCAAGAAATATTATCTATTATGAAATTGCAAGTATTTTCTATACTGTCTTTTGTAAGTAAATAACTCATAATAAAGTGCCAAATATCAATAAGCTCAACATTAAAATTATTTTTATCAATTCAACCTTCAATATTTTTCCAATGTTTCCAACTGATACTATCAATAGCTTCAGCTGATTCCATATAAATACATCTTTTCCAATTTATTATTTTTCAAGTGGGAGTAAGTCAATTTCTCCAATCATTATGACTAGAAATAGAGTTGACTTTATCTTGAAAATTGAGCATCTCAAGTATTTTTTCTTTCATTTATTAGATAGTAATTAAAATAAAAACTACATTCAAGTACAGCTAGTAGTAACCAAAGCTCATGTGCTATTTCTAAGCTCATAATTTCAATTTCAAATAGATTTTCAAGCTTCTCTTATCTCTTCACAAGTTTCAAAACTACTATTTTGAAAAAAAACTTTGGAGTTTTCAGCTCTAGACAATAAATCACCAAATTCAGTTCAATTAGTAACCGGAGAATTACTTCATTCAAAGTCATAAACTAGATTATTTCATTGTCAGTCAAATACAAATAATTTTTTATTAGTCGCATTTGTAATATCTACATTTGTAGTTGATTGTCAAGCTATAATTATAGTGGGCAATACATTTTTTGCAACTGACTTATAAGATCAAAAAAGTATAGCCTTAGGATTATCATCATTTTCCAAAGTTCATGCTATTTGAAATTCTTGCTTATTTCTAGTTATACTATAAAAATATGGTATTTTCAATTTAGGATCTAGAGGTATTTTATCTAGAGTGGATAATCAAACATTAGTTCAAAGTTTTCACTGCCAAACAACAACATTGGAGCTTGATCCATTGCTAATAGAAAAATAATCTTGAGGAATAGGATGACTTCATTTATTTTTATTATACAGCTTCATAGCAGCTACTATTTGTCAAAAATCAGATTTTCTTTGTGAATCTCTAGAACTAGATAAATTTCAAACAAATGAACTAAATCATATAGTACCCAAAATAGTAAGAATAACTACAACAACAGTAAGTTCTGCAAAGGTAAATCATCTATTGTTTATGAAAATTTTCATCATTTTGCAATTAAAAAAATATTATGATATGATATGTTAAAGATTAATACTAAATAATAATATATGGAAAAAACAAAAAAGAGAAAGTTTTTTTTAATCAAGGCATCAATTTTAAGCATTATAATATTATTTTGGTGAACGATAGCCTACGCAATAGACTCAGTATCAGATTATATAAAAACCAATTCTTCTACTAGCTTTGGTTCAAACAATAGTAAAATAACCTTTAGTAATAACCTTTTAAGTTATTATGTAAACAAAAATAATGATCATATAATAGTATGAGATTATTTTAAATGATATTATTATGATAGTGTGTATTGATATTTTAAGTTTAACTGGAACAATGATAGAACAAAAAATGTTTCTTTTGTATGAACAACAGATAAATGTTCATCCTGAGAATGATACAAGATATGATGATATGCCTATAGTAAATATGCTTGATATATAAAATTTGACTATGATAATAACAATTATGTTTATTACTGCAAAAATGATAATAAATTGCACTGATACGGCTATAGTAAACATCTATGATTCCAAAGTTTTGAGTGAATTGTTTTTAAGATAGCTAAAACTCAAAGAGTAGCTCCAAATATAAATGATGAAGGTAATTTTGCAAATGATACGGACAAAATAGATGAAGAACTAAATAGTTGGTGAGCAAAAACTATATGAGGATGAGATAAATATGAAATAGACAATGCAAAGGTAATAGAGTCAACATGAAGTTTAAAAAATAACGAAAGTATATTTTGGATTATAAAGTAAGGTTTAGAGTTATTTGAATTTTTAAAAAAATTGTGTTACAATTTTATATATCATAATTATTAATACTAAAAAAATGAGAAAAACAGTAAAAATAATAATAAATCTATTTGTAATATTTAGCCTATCAATGGGTGCATCATATGTATTTGCAGATTGGATTTCAGATACAAAAAATAAAATAAATGAATTTAAATCAGATGATTCTTTCTTGCCGGGTAATTCATCAAGCGAAAAATGAAGTATTTGATTTATTTTTAGAAATATATTTAATGCAAGTGGAGAAATAAAAAAAGAATTTTTAGAAATGAAATCTATATTCCAAAAAAATTGAAACAACGCTTATTATAACAACGGTCTTGTTTGAATTGGGACAAATAATCCTGACCAAAAATTAACAGTAAAAAGATGAAATATAAGATTGGATGGTAACCATGTAGGCTCAAATAGAATATATTTTACTGATGATTGAAGTTATTGAGGAAATTCAAATGGTAATCAATGGGAGTTATACCCTTCTAAAAACTACTTTCATATATACAATAGAGACTCAAACAATAGTGCTATTAGAATTTATAATAATGGTGATGTTAGAATATGAAACAATAATACAAACAAATTATTTGAAGTAAACTGAAATGCAAAAGCAAAAGTTTTTTATGACAAAGATAACTCAGCCTACTATGTAGATCCTGCTTCTACTTCTCATCTAAACCATCTAAGAGCTAATATTGTTTATGATAGAAACAACACAAGCTATTATGTAGACCCTGCCTCTACTTCAAAATTAAATAATATAACTGTTAACTGAGTATTTAAAGAAGCTAGTGGTAAAACTATAAGAGATGCATGAGGTGGTTGGGTTAGAACTTACTGAGCTTCTGGTTGGTATAATTGAACTTATTGATGAGGATGGAATATGGTAGATTGAACTTGGATTAGAGCATATGGTGGAAAGTCTATATACACAACTTGAAATATAAAAGCATCAAAAATAAAAGTAAGCTGTATATGAAATTGTTTCTAGTATTAAATTAAAAAAATATGAAAAATCTAAAAATAATATTTAAAATATTTTTGGTAGTTCTCTTGATATCAAATACAACTTTTGTATCAAAAGCAATTGAATGTATACCAAGCTGGAATTGAAACCGGACAGTAGAACAAAACTGTAGTTTTCCTTCTTGATGAAAAAAAATTTACTGAAATATCAATGTATGAAATAAAACTATAACAATACCAAACTGAGTTGTTATGTGAATAAATCTTTCATCCAATAAAATTACTTTTTCAGGAGGAAAAATACTACTGCAATGAAACGCAAAAATAGATAATAGCGTGTCAAATAGGCATTATATAACAAAAAGCTATTCTATAAGGTATTGAGGAGTCTCAAGCAGTTCTGCAAGTAATGCTATTGACTGTAATCATTGAGCATGTACATCTTGCCCTGCTTGAACAAAAGCTATGAATTCATCGAGAAATTGAGTACAATCAAGCTCACCTAGAAGTGTTTGAAATGCTGGAACTATGTATTGTGCAAAATTTTAATTAAATTTTAGCTTAAAATATTTATCTATTCAGTCTTCTTATAAGCGCCTTTACAACTGTTTTTTCTTCTCAATTATAATCTATTTTACTTACTTGAAAAATTCTTATATAAATATCTCCTAAAAAATTTAAAGGATCAATTATTTTATTTCAATATTTATCAACATATTTATACTCATTGTTTAGTTCTCAAACTTTTACTTCAAAAGTAGATCAAGTAGAATTTTTATACAAATAAAACTCTTGTTTATCAGATAAATAAGATAAATCCATGTTAAATATAATAGAATAAGAACTTGAACTTAATAAATCTAAATCCATATCTCTGTCAAACTGTTTTATTAGGTCTTTTGAGTTTCAAATAAGAGTACCTATTCAAATCAAAACAAAAGAAAGTATGAATACTCATACGATTATTCATGCAAGAGACTCAGCTTTTTTTGTTAACTGCATTTATAAAAAATAAATTTTTAATTTTAGTATTTTAAACTATAATAATTATAGAAAATAATAGTAAAAAATCAAAAAAATATGAGATTATTTAAAAAAGCTTTTACTTTAATTGAACTAACAGTCTCTGTTTTAATAAGCGCAATAATATTAATATTTTTGATGATTTTTTTGGCTGATACTTTCAACGAGATAGCATACTCAAACAAAAAAACAAAACTTCTCATAGAGTTTTATGAACTAGAAAACCAGCTAAAAAACATAAAAGAGCAATATTTATCGGGTGTGATACTAAAAGATAACATTAAATGAGAATGAAGTGATGTAATACTTTTAAAGACTTCTCCCCTAGAACCTATACAATGAGGATATATATTTGCACAAGTAAATAAAACTAGCTTTAAAATAGATACTGATAAAAATGTAGATACAGTTTGAGAAAAAGTTTTAGGATATAAAAAGATAAGCTCTATTCAGCTAACAGAACTTTTACTTGATGCTAACAAAGTATATAATTACGAATTTAACCTAGATGAAATATTTCCAAATATATTATTGAAAGATTTTCAAGCTAAACTGTACAATTCATGAAAAATTTTTGATATTTTTTTAGAAGTAAACTTAAATTACAAAAAACAGTTAAATTGATCTAAATATAGTGAAATATGAAATGAATCAATAGAAAAAATTATATTTAATTTCTAGATAATGAACAAAGAAAAAAAAGCAAGTGTTTTGATATATTCTATAGTTTTAACAAGTATTGCATTAGTTTTGGCTTTGGTGGTTATGAATAATCATATAAGTCTAGTGATAAATTCAAAAAATGTAGAAATAGAAAAAAATTTTTATAGAAACATAAAATCAAATCTCTCTATATTTGGTGAAGATATGAGAAAAGTAAATAGTGATTGAGCTTGATTCATAGACAATATATCTTGTCCATGATACTCTACTTGAAGTAGTTTAATAACAATGAGTTGAACAACAAAAAAAGAAAGAGTAAGATCAACTTTATTCCAAAGTTGATCAACAGTATCTTGCATAAGTGATTATAGAAATAAAGATTTAGAAATATATTTTAATGATGATTATACTTGATTTTCTAGTGCTAGATATGATAACCAAACTATAAACTTAAATTGAACTCTAAACTATAGTTGAGTATTTAATAGTGATAACACAAAGATAACAATTCCTCTAAGTTCTTATAACAAAGCAGATGGTTTTGATGATAATCTCAATAATGATAACTATCAAAGTAAAATAACTAATTAATCTTAAAAAAATAATATTAAAACTAACTCAATCTAATATCAATTGAGTCAATAAAATTGTATTTAAAAAAAAATTATGTTAAAATTATAGTGAAAGTAAAAAAATCAAATTTATTAACTAAACTATAAAAAAATGGGAGGCTGAAATTTAGAAACTAGAGATATAGAGAATCAAAGCAGAGAATTTGACTCAAATCAAGAAATATCAAATTGTATTGATACAATAAGTTGAATGTCAACTCAAGATGTTCAATCAGTAGTTGAAAATCTAGCAGCAAATGATAATGAATTTAATTCAAGACTTTGTGAATTTCAAGATATAAATTCATTACTCCTAAACCAAAGCCTTTTAGGAATCAACATAACACAAGAATTTAGTTTAATAGAAGAAATGTTTGATAAAAATGAAAACGAACGGTTTGATGAAATAGAACAGCATGAAAAAATTCAAATAGAATCATTTTATGAAAATGCTTGAAGCATGATAGAAAATTATGAAAAATGAGTAGAACAATTAAGAAATTCAAATATATCACAAGAAAAAATAATACAATATCAAAACTACATAAACAATATAAAACAAAAATACATCAAAATAGTGGTTTGAATTGGAGATAAATATGAATGAGCTGCTTTTGCTTTAAAAGATAAAGATTCTCTCTCAAAATCTCTACAAATACTTCCTTGACTTTTGTCTTCTCTTTCTCCTGAACAAGCAATGGATTTTTTAATAAATATTCACGCAGATATAGATGAAAATAATAGACAATCAGACTCAGTAAAAGAAAACTATTGAGCTTTTACTAAGCAGTTGCATAAAAATTTACAATCAAAGTTTGAAAAACTACCAATAGAAGAAAGAAAAATACACCTACTTTCTCTTACTAAAACTATAACTTGAAGAAATTGAAATACAGATAGGCGTTATAGAGAACCTTGACTTGCTAATAACATACTAATTTCACTGCTAGATGATAAATGATGAGTTTTTGAAACTATATTAGAAAAGGAAAAGATGGAGATAGTAGATGAAAAAGTAACAGATAGTCCTATAAATATATACAATAGATTTAATAATGTAAAAATTTGAGAACAAAATTTTTTGGACATAATATGATTTGATGATTTATGAAATATGTGAGAGTGAGCAAGTGATTATGTAAATCTTTCTCCAGAACAAAAAATAAAAATATCTACCCTCTCTAGAATAGAACAAAAACTAAAAGAAAACCCAAATTTAGATGTAGTTAAGGCTTTACAAGAAATAGCTGTTGATACTGCTGTTGAATTGTATGAACCATTAAACGATGAGTTATGACATGATTGGCATGATATAGTATCAAAAAATTCAGATAATTATGGTATAGAGTGAATTGATAAGGAAATATTTGATTTATACCAAGATATAAATGGTAGTGGGCTTTTTGATTTAGCTGATACTACTTGGAATGGTTTATGAGAAGCTGGAAAAATATGAGCTGTTATTGCTGCTAGTATTGCTGCTTGAGTTGCTATGGCTCCTGTAGTGGCTGCTATGTGAGTATGACTTGTTGCTTGAGCTGTAATAACTTGAATTGCTGTTTGAGTTACTTCTGTTGCTGCTTCACAAATGGTTTATCAAAATTGATATGATACTACTTGAGAGGCTGTGACAGATATATGAACTGATTTAGCTTTTTCTACTATTACTTGAGCTGTTGGGTGAGCTGCTACAGCTAAGTTTATGAGTTATGGTACTAGGTCATTTTTTTCAGGGTGAGCTTTAAGAAATGCATGACTTGCTTTGGGAGATTGAGCTCTTTGAATGTGAGCTGAAGTGGCAAGGCAAGAACTTATATTGTGAAAGGATGCTTCTTTTGTTGATATGTTAAAACATGGGTGACCTATGCTTGCTTTTTGAATGCTTATGTGAGCTAAAGCTCCAAACACTAGAGCTGAGCTTGAAATGCAAACTAGAAAGTTTGGTGATGCTATTGAATATTCTAAAAACCAAATTAATTCTTTAAAAAGTGCTCTTGAAGTTCCTGGCATCTCAGATAATAAAAGAATTCTTATACAAAAAGAAATTTGAGAATGGGAAACTGCTTCCAATAATTTAAAAACAAAAATGAAATGAGAAAAAGATTCTTCAAATGGTAAAAACAATAATGATAATTCAAGTGATAGTGGCAATAATTCCTCAAATGATAAAAACAATAATGATAGTTCAAGTGATAGTGATAATAATTCTTCAAATGATAAAGTGAATAATGATAATGATTGAAATGATAGTAGCAATGAGTGAACACAAGGTAATAAAAGTGAACAAAATGAAACTAATGATAATGTAAATTGAAATACTTGAAAACAAGAGGATTTAGATAGTTATATAATGAAATATTTCAGTGAATCAAATAAAGAAACTCAAAAAAATAAGGAAAATTTTTTTGAAAATATAAATGATGTAATCAATAGATTAGGAGAAAGGTTTTCAGAAAAAATAGTAAATTTAGAAGGTGAAAATTTTACTAAAGAATGAAGATTAGATCAAGGTTTTGAATTTCAAAATATGCCTAATTTCAAAGATATATCTTTTAATGAATCAGAAAGCTTTTATAAAAATTCTATTATTCGAGAAATGAGAGAAACTGATGAAATAAAAGTATCTATAATGGAAGAAGTTGTTTCAAAAAATCCTTGAGCAACATTTGAAAATGCCCCAAGCTTAAAATGAGAATTTGATGCATCAAGATCGATAGCCAAAATTATAGATGATTATGAGTGAGATCCTAGCAAACTATTAGATATTTCTCGTGCCAGTATATTACATAAAAGATTAGATTGAGTGTATAGTGTTTTTGATGGTATTTTAAGACATCATAATGTAGAAAATGTATTCGTAAAAAATAGATTTAATAGACCAAATTGATATAGAGATATGAACTTATCAATAAAAGCAAGATGATGAAGAGTTTTTGAATCTCAAATTCATGTTGAATCTCTTTCAAAAGCTAAAAAACAATGAATGAAAATTTGAAAAGATTTTATTGAAGAAAAATTTAATAATCTTGAAGAAAGTATTAAAATATATTGAAAATCTATTGAAAGATTATATAATGGAAGTGAAGTGTTTAATCAAAGAGATATTGATATTACCGAAAAAATAAATTTATATCTTGCAAAAGACTCTAATGAACATAATTTTATATCTTTACCAAAAAACGGTGAAATTGTTGTTTGAGATAAAATTTATACTTTAAGGAGAGCTTTAGATAATGTTTTATCTGCAGAGAATAATCCTAATGGAGTAGTCCCAAAACGGTTAGAATGAATTACGATGAAAGAAATAGTTGATTATACTTACACTTTAGACTGATATGAAAATCTTTTATATGATTATGCCTATTCAAAAGTAAAATAAAATTTAACTATTAACTAATTTAAAATTATGGATAATATTAATATTACAAATGATATGGAAAATATAACAGAATACTATATTGTTGAGTCAAAATGAAAAGAAATACCAACAAAAATGGCTGGAGTTTTTTGTGAATCTTTTGTAGATGGAAAATGGGTAGCAAATTATTTTCCCAAACCACAACAAATACCAGATAATTGGTTTTCAGTAGATAAAAACACATTTAATGAAAAAATAGATTCTATACAAAGTTTGGTTGAGTCTGTTAAATCAGACATAAAAACAAAATCTTAAAAATATGAATGATAAAAAATTAAGAAGTATAAAAGAAAGTAATGTCACTGATAACTCAAAAAGAAATGTAGAAATTAATTGAGTCAATTTTAAAGATACAAAATTACAAACTTCATTTTTAAATAAAATATATTCTTTTTTAGTTTGAGAAGAAAAATTGGATATATATAAGGAAATTAATTCTAAAAGTATTTATCAAATTTTATGAAATTTATTTTTAATAGAATATGACAAACAAGAAAATCAAAATGAAGATATAGAACTGTTTAAAAATAATTTTAAAGCAAGCAAAAATTTTGCTATCCCAGAAAAAGATTGAACTCAAGTTCCAAATATTGAGGCTGTTTTTAGTCACGAATGAAAATACTATATAATAGTAAATGCACTACTTAAATTGAATGAAATAGAAAATATTGATAGAGGAATATTTGAATGAATTATATTTGAACCTAAAAAATATTTTGGCAGTTTTGATGAAACAATAAAAGAAACTAAAGACATTATTGATAATAATTTAGATTAATAGATACCTTAAATTTAACTATTAATTAATTTAAAATTATGGATAATATTAATATTACAAATGATATGGAAAATATAACAG
>CAWUJK010000022.1:0-21158 GCA_963922865.1 uncultured bacterium
CTCCCTTCTCTTACCTATTTTTTTTTTTTTTTTACTTATTCATTATAGTTATTCTTAATTTATTATTGTAATTATGAATTAATTATTGGAATGATGGATTGATTGATTGGGATGATGAATCGATTATTAGGATAATGGATTAATTATTGGAATAATGGATTAATTATTGGAATAATGGATTAATTATTGGAATAATGGATTGATTATTGGAATGATGAATTGATTATTGGAACGAAAATATTCGTTCCGTACTGATTATTTGGGGGAGGGAATTATTTTTAATTTATAATTAAAGGGGGATGCATAATTTGAGGCAGAGAAAAAAATTAAGATTAAAGAATTATGATTATTCAAAAAAAGGTTTTTATTTTGTGACATTGTGCACGAAATGAAGTCAAAATTTTTTTGGTGAAATAATAAATTGAAAAATGATATTAAATGATTATTGAAAAATTGCATATGATTGTTGGAATTTAATCATAAATCATTATCAAAATATCAAAATTGATGAATTTATAATAATGCCAAATCATATACATGGCATTATTATAATTACGGGAAATAAATATTTTGATTCCCAATCCGCAGTAAACCAATCCGTGGGGAATCAATCCGTGGGGAACCGATATATGGGGAATCAATCCGTAGGGAACGAATATATTCGTTCCGCTAATTCCACCACACGAAACGAACGTACCCATTCCACCACACGAAACAAACACACCCATTCCGAAATACATTCCAAACCCCCCCAATGAAACATATCAAACATAATAAAATGATTTAAAATTTGAGTAACAAAACAAGTAAGAGAGAAACATAAAGATTGGGAATTTTGATGGCATAAATCATTTTTTGATATAATAATTAGAGATAAATTACATTTAATGAGAACAAGACAATACATAATTAATAACCCTTTAAAATGGGAAAAAGACAAAAACAATTTAAAGAACAACAAAAAATTTTGACAAAAAAATAAAAAACAATAAAATACTAGCACACAATCAAACAAAGTGCTAGTATTTTATATTTTAAAATAAAAAAAAATGACAAACACACATAATTTTGAAGCAGAAACCTGAAGAGTACTAGAGCTTTTAACCCATAGTATTTATTCAAATAAGGAAATATTTCTAAGAGAATTAATATCAAACTCGAGTGATGCTATAGACAAAGCTAGAATTAAATCTTTAACAGACACTAATTACTTATGAGATGATAATGAATTTAAGATAATTATAGAGTCAGATGAGAAAAATAATACTATCTCTATAAGCGATAATTGAATTTGAATGAACGATAAAGACCTACAAAAAAACCTTTGAACAATAGCAAAATCATGAACAAAAGAATTTGTAGAAAAACTTAAGAAAGCCAAACAAGAATCAGACAATAATTTAATATGACAATTTTGAGTTTGATTTTATGCAAGCTTTATGGTTTCGGAAAAAGTAGAAGTTTTTACAAAAACAAGTGAAAGTAAGAAAGCCTATAAATGGACATCAAATTGAAAAGACAGTTATTCCATTGAAGAAATGGATATTAAAAACGCGCCCAGATGAACAAAAATCATTTTACATATAAAAAAAGAACATAAAGAATTTTTATCAAGTTGGAAATTAAAAGAATTAGTAACCAAATATTCAAACTATGTTTCTACACCTATAATGATGAAACAGTATGATTCAAGAACAGATGAAGAAAAAAAGAAAGAACCAAAAGAAATGCCATTTGAACAAGTAAATGAAACAAAACCCATTTGGAAGAAATCAAAAACAGAAATAAAACCCTGAGATTATAATGAATTTTATAAATCAGTTTCAAACGATTGGAATGATCCACTTTTTCACATACATAACAATGTAGAATGAATAGTATCATATAAATCAATACTGTTTTCACCAAAAGAAGTTAACATGTATCAAAACCTGAGTGATCCAAATATAGAATATTGACCAAAATTATATGTTCAAAACATTTTGATACTAGAACATGCAAAAGAATTAATGCCAGTTTGGCTTAGATTTATATCTTGAGTTGTAGAAACCACAGACCTACCATTAAACATATCAAGAGAAATGTTGCAAAGCAATAACTCCCTTGATAAAATAAAGAAATGACTTACAAAAAAAATCATAAATGAACTTTCAAAAACACTTAAAAATAAAAGAGAAGACTATTTAAAATTTTGGTGAAATTATTGAAAACTTGTAAAAGAATGAATACACTATGAATACGAACTAAAACAAGATATAGCCTCAGTATCTTTATTTGATTCTGTTAATAATTCTAAATTAATAACCCTTGATGAATATCTAGAAAATACCCCTGAAAAAGAAATTGAAGTTGAAGTTGATTGAAAAAAAGAAAAAAAGAAACAAAAAACTATATATTATATAATATCAAAAAGTAAACCAGAAGCTTTAGCCAGCCCATATTTAGCTCAATTTAAAGAAAAAAATATTGATGTTTTAGTTTTAACAGACCCTATTGATTCATTTTTAGTTCAAAGTTTTAATGAGTACAAAGATTCTAAACTAGTATCTATAACAAGCAGTGATATAGAACTTGAGCAAAAAGATGAAAAACAAAAAAAACAAGAAGAAAAAAAATCTAAAGAACTAAAACCACTTTTAGATTTAGTAAAAACCAGTATTTGAGAAAACAAAATAGAAAATGTTGTTTTAAACAACAAACTATGAGATGCACTTGGAGCATTAAAGACACCATCTTCTTGAATAGACCCTCAAATGGAA
The DNA here is from genome assembly GCA_963922865.1 of uncultured bacterium. Classification (GTDB taxonomy): domain Bacteria; phylum Patescibacteriota; class Gracilibacteria; order BD1-5; family UBA6164; genus CAWUJK01. Next base: position 2,760 of record CAWUJK010000022.1, read on the forward strand.
AAAATGATGAAAGCAATGTGACAAGAAGTTCCAACCCAAAAAAGAATTTTGGAATTAAACCCGAAAAACCCTTTAATTGATTCTATGAAAAGCGAGTTTGATAATGATATAAAATCTCAAAAATTGAATAATATAATTAAATACGCTTATTCTCAAGCCGTATTACTTGAATGATGAGAACTTGAAAACCCAGCAGAATTTATCTCCCTTACAAACAAATTCGCTTGATGATATTTAAAATAAAAAAATAAAACCAAACTCTAGAGTTTGGTTTTATTAATACGCTAAACCATGATACTTTAATTTTTTTAGATGAAACACTTTCAAACATTTGATATAAATAATCATTAATCAATAAATATCTAGTCTTTACACTTTTTTTTTTAAATAAAGATTTTTATTTGCAAAAAAAGTTAAAATCATAAAATATTTATACCATTTACAAATTTAAAATACTAACATGTCAGAAGAAATTTTGCAAGAAGAATTTGATTGAACCAAACTTGAGCAACCAAATTATATAGAAATAATATCTCAAGAAACTTTATTTAAAAATTTTCAAATAAAAACAGTGTTAGAATTAATATTTGAAGGTTCAACAGTTCCTTTTATCGCAAGATATAAAAAAGAACAAACCTGAAATTTAGATGAAGATAATATTAGAAACATAATAGAACTAAAAGATAAAATTGAGAAATTACATAAGGCAAAACAAACAGCTATAAACGGTATTGAAAGCTTGAAAAAAATGACCCCTGAGCTTATGGATAACATAATCAAAGCTAAAACCCTGAAAGAAATAGAAGAAATATATAAACCATATAAAAGTAAGAAAAAAACCAAAGCAATGATTGCTATTGAGAAATGATTTCAAGTCGTTGCAAATTTAATTAAACTAAACAAAAATTTTGAAATACCGCTAGATTTATTAGAAAAATACCCAAAAGAAGAAATATTGCAATGATCTATACATATCATATCTGCTGAAATTTCTTCTAATTCAGATTTGAGAGCAGATTTACTTGAAACCTTACAAAAATATGCAAATATTATCTCAAAAATAAAATGAGAAAAAACTTTGGAAAAATTAAACCAAAAAGATAAAAACCAAGTTTCTAAATTTGAAATTTATTTTGATTTTCAAACCAAAATTTCTTGACTTAAACCCTACCAAATATTAGCATTAAATAGGTGAGAAGATCTAAAAATACTTTCTATAAAAATTGAAAAAACACAAAAAACTTATGATGGATTATCTCTTCATTATGCTAGAATACTAGGGGTAAAACTACCTTTTATAGATATTTTAGAAGAATCATTTAAAAATTGATATGATACACTATTTAAATCTGTTGAAAACGAACTCAGAGGAATTTTAAGTGAAATTTGAGAAAACGATGCTATAGATACATTCAAACAAAACCTAGCAAATCTTTTGATGACCAAACCAGAATATGGTAAAAAAATATTAGCTATTGATCCATGATTTAGTGCAGGTTGTAAAATTGCTCTTTTAGATCAATTAGGCGAACCCATATGTTTTGATAAGATATTTTTACATAAAAAACAAGAATCCATTATCAAGTTAAAAGACCTAATAAAAAAGCAAAAACCATGAGTTATTGTTATCTGAAATGGAACATGAGTTGATGAAACAGTTGAAATACTAAATAAATTAACCCAAATAGAAATATTTATAGTAAATGAATCTTGAGCTTCTGTATATTCAGCAAGTAAAATAGCAAAACAAGAATTTCCTAGTTTAGATTCTTTAGACAGAGGAACCATATCTATATGAAGAAGATTTATAGACCCCTTGTCTGAACTTGTAAAAGTACCAGTTGCAAGTATTTGAGTATGAATGTATCAACATGATATACCTGAAAAAAAACTTGAAGAAAAACTAAGCCAAGTCGTAGAAGATGTAGTTAATGATGTTTGAATTAATGTTAATTCTGCGTCAAGCTATGTTTTAAACTATATATCTTGAATAGACAAAAAAAGTGCTAAAAAAATATATACAGGTAGACCATATAAATCTAGGGCAGAACTAAAAAAACAAATCTCAGAAAAAGCTTATGAGCAATCAGCTTGATTTTTGAGAGTTCCTGAAAGCAAAAATGAACTTGATAATACAGATATTCACCCAGAACAATATGAACTTGCACAATACATAATAAAAAATAATATTAAATCTTGAGATTTCTCTTCAAACAAAAATATTTTAAGCAAGATATATCCTAACGTCTCAGTTACAACAATAGATTTTATTTTAGACTCATACAGTAATATTTGAAAAGAAAAAAGAATAAATTCTAGCCATAAAAAAGCTATTAAAAAATGAGACATTGACATAAAGCAAGGTGATATAATAGAGTGAGTAATCAGAAATGTAGTTGCCTTTGGTGTCTTTGTGGATATTTGAATGAAAAATGACTGACTTGTTCATGTTAGCCAAATAGCAGATAAATTTGTAAGTGATCCAAAACAAGAAGTTGAAGTTTGACAAAATGTAAAAGTAAAAATTATGGAAATTAACGAAAAAACATGAAAAATCCAATTAAGTATGAAGCAAGCCTTATAAATCTTTATTTTATATTAATTTAGTTGCTTTTTATTGTTTTATAAGTATTATTACTTAGCTATAATTCTTTTTAGTGTGTAGTTAAAAAAAGGGAGCCTTTAAGTTATCAAAAAATTATTATCTAGATGTAGTTAAAGTTATACACCTTAACTACAAGCTAGACTTTATTTATAAACCTTTTTATGCTATTAAGAAAATATGAGAATAAATTCTATAATATATTAGATAGTATAAACAGTAGGGAGGACCAAATAAGACTTTCTAGCGCCTACCTGGTTGCAAAAAATGCCCATAAATGACAAAAAAGAAAGTCATGAGATTCATATATAACTCATCCTTTAGCTGTTGGCATTTCTTTATGGGACAAATTTAAAAATTTAGATCTTTTTATTTCTTGATTATTACATGATAGTGTAGAAGATTGTGAAGATATGAGCATAGATTTTATATACAAAGAATTTTGAGTAAATGTATGATTTATAGTAGATTCTGTAACAAAAACTGAAAAAACATTTTTATGAAAAAATAAAATATTTGAAAATGTAAGAGATAAAATACTTTTTTGATGAATACAAAATATCTGATGTATACTTGTTAAACTAGCAGATAGAGAGCATAATTTATCTACTCTATCTTACATGCCAAAAGACAAGCAAATTAAAAAATCTTTTGAAAGCCAAGCTATTTATCTACCATTAATGAGCATACTAAAATTTAATGAAAGTAATATATCCCTGCAAGAATCTACAAACTTGTTAAAAAAATATTTATTGGAAAATAATATAAAAACTTCCAAATGCCTAAAAAAATCTTTACTAAATACTTGTTTCCATGATTTTTCAGAAGATATTTTTGATGTAGTTTATCAAAATTCAAACAATGTCATTTGGAGAATAAGAGATAAAAAAATATTTAATTGATTAATGAAATCTGGATGGTTTGACTCTGATTCAGTTGATGTAAAATCTATTACTTCTGATACTAACTGAAGTTTCAATATAGATTTTATTTTTAAATCAGCTTCTACATTTGATTTGAGTAATTGAAAAATTTCAATTTCAAGTTCTCGTTTTATTTCTTAAAATATTTTAATTATGCCAGTTTATAGTCTTATATCCGATTCTAAAATAAAATCAGACTTATCAGATTGTTTTAAAAATAGAATTTTAGAACAAAGATTTTTATATCATTGAAAATGAGCTAATCTTTATTATGAATATAAAGATAAAAAAGATATTTTAATGAGTTCAGAAAAAAAAGATATTGATATTTTTTCTTTTTGATTAAAAAATTGTTTTAAAAAATGAACTACTATTACACTGGTAAGTTTGTGATGCTGAAATTCATCTGTAGAGAAAGATATTTATTCAAAACTTCCAAACAATTGTTTCATTGATTATGTTTGAGTAGATTTATCCAAAGAAATGCTTAAATTATCAGAGCAAAATTTAAAAAATATTGATGTTAATAAAAAATTTGTTTGTGCTGATTTTTCTTCACTTGAATTTAAAAATGAAATAGATAATTTAACTATAAAAAACCAAAAAAGAATTTTTAGTTTCTTTAGTAACACTTTTTGAAATATAAACCATACAAATATTATTGATACACTATATGATATTTTAGAATCTTGAGAACAGATTTGGCTTGATTTAAGATTGAGAAAATCTAATAAAATCAAAGATGATATGGATGTTTTTAATTTAGTAAGAGTAGATGATGATAGTGTTTTGGATGAATTTTTGTCAAATACTTTTATACTAAACGATATACCTAAACAAAATTGATACATATCAAAAGTTATGACAAAAGAAGAATGAATAAACTCATTGAAAGTGAAATTTAATTTTAATTTCACCAAGAAAACTATTATTAATATGAAATGACAAATAACTTTTTTACCTTGAGAATCTGTTAGATGTCTACAAATATATTACTATGATGCTGATAATTTAATTAATTTTTTTGAAGAGCACAACTTTAAATTAATTGATAAAGAAATACAATGATTAAGAGGGCAGTTTTTATTTGAAAAGATGTAGTTTTAAAAATACAATTTTTAAAATACAAACATTGCAAAAATAACAAAAACTTATAAAATAAATATATATAATTTTATAAGTTTTTTTATGCAAAGATTTTATTTAGATGAATTAAATACTATTAACTATAAGTTTAGATTAAAAAATAAAGAAATAATAAATCAACTATTAAAAGTTTTAAGACATAAAATTTGAGATAAATTAATTTTGTTTGATTGAAAAGATTTATATGATTATATTTTTGAAATCAAAGAAATATCTAAAAAAGAAATTATTTTAGACCAAATTTCTAGGGTACACAAAAAAACTGAAATTGATTTTGAACTTAACTTGTTTCAAGCTATACCTAACAAAATAGACAAAATAGAGTTTATTATAAAAAATGGGACACAAATTTGAATAAGTAATTTTTTATTTTTTAGATCATCTAGAAGTCAAAAACTAAGAATTACTCAAAAAAAAATAGAAAGACTAAATAAAATTATTTTAGAATCTGTAGAACAATCTAATAGAAATATAGTTCCTAAACTAATTATTTGAGATAAAATAAATTTTGCAAATTTAAAGTGAGAAAATATTTTTCTTCATACCCAAAAAAAAGATTCTAAAACTTTAAAACAAATAGAAATTGGAGATGATAAAATAGTAAATATATTTGTTTGACCAGAAGGAGGATTTTGTGATAATGAGATAGATGATTTTTCAAAGAATTCCTTCTCGCATATTTATCTATGAGAAAGAATTTTGAGAACAGAGTTAGCTTGAATTAATAGTTGTTTTTATATTATTCAATAATAATTTTAAAAAATATGGATTTAAAAAAATATGTAAAAGAAGTCCCTGACTTTCCAAAAAAAGGAATAAACTTTAAAGATATTTCTCCTATTTTACAAAACAAGCAAGCAGTTGATTTTATTATAAATAATTTTGAAACTGAAGTTTGAAATCCTAATAAGATATTATGACTTGATGCTAGAGGATTTATTTTTGGTAGTATTTTAGCCTATAAAATGGGGCTACCTTTTATAATGCTTAGAAAAAAGTGAAAACTACCATGAGAGTGTGAAAGTATTTCCTATGATTTAGAATATGGGAAAAATACTTTTGAAATTCAAAAAAATGCAATTTCTCAAGATGATAGAATTGCTATAGTAGATGATTTATTAGCAACTTGAGGTAGTGCAAAAGCAGCATGTGATTTAGTAGAAAGACTTTGAGGAAGTATTGAGAGTTTAAATTTTGTAATAGAACTAGAGTTTTTAAAAGCAAGAAAACTATATTGAGACAAAAAAATTACTAGTTTATTAAAATATTAAATTTATGCTGGAACTTAAACTATTTATTTTTTATTTTAGCTACTTTGCTTTTGTTTTTTTATTTTTTTTAATATATAAAATTAAAGACCGGAGTAAGTTTAAAACTATAAAAAAAGTATTTTTTATCATTTTTTTTGTTTTATCTATTTTATTTATACGGGCTAGATTTATAGAAATAAATTATATATCATTACAAAATACAAAAATAAACATTTGAATAAATAAAAAAGTAAAAATAGCACTTATATCAGACATTCATTTATGAATTTATAGAGATTGAGATTTCTTAAAAAAAGTAGTTAAAAAAATAAATTCTATCCCAAAACTAGATTATGTATTTATAGCTTGAGATTTAACTTATTTTGATGAAAGACAAAAAAATCCTGATTTAAAAAAATTTTTTTCTAGTTTTCAAAATATAAAAACCCCTACTTATTTTGTTTTTTGAAATCATGATGTAGAGTTTCCTTGACCCGATATTAGAAATGAACTTTGAGAAGTTTTACAAAGCTATTGATTGAGACTTTTAAATAATGATATAGTAAAACTAGATTGATTTTATTTAGTTTGACTTTGAACTAAAGCTTCACAAGAAGATGATATTTCTATCCTAAAAAATTTTAAAGCTTGAGACAGTGTTTTTGTTTTAACCCATAATCCAGATACCATATCTAAATATGAAAATAAAAATGTTGATTTAACTCTTTGTGGTCATACTCATTGATGACAAGTTAAAATACCTTTTTTATACAAAAAAGTTATACCAACTATCTGAGATTTTGATGAATGATTTACTATAGAAAAAAACACTAAACTATTTATAACTTCATGACTTTGAGTTATTTGATTACCTCTTAGGTTTTTGAACCCTCCGGTTATTGATATTTTGGAAATTAATTAAAACGTTTGTGTATAAAATTTATATTTTAAGATGTTTTTGAGGTAATCTATACACTTGAATTACCACTGATTTAGATAAGAGATTAAAACAACATAATTGAGAAATTTTATGATGAGCAAAATACACCAAATCAAGAAGACCAGTAGAGCTTATTTATTTTGAAAAAGCTCTTGATAGAAGTCAAGCAAGCAAAAGAGAAATAGAAATAAAAAAAATGAGCAGAGCAGATAAACTTTTATTAATAAATTCTAATAAATAATGGAAAAAATACTTTTTTTATTGCCACCAAGTGAAGGGAAAAATATTTATAATAAGTTTAGCAAACAAGATTTAAGCTTTTACTTTGAAAAACCCTTAAATATATCTAAAAACGCTACACAAAAAGATTTGAAATGCAGCTGAGCTAGATTTCAACAATGATTAGATTTAAATAAAAATATCCAAAAACAAGAAACAATACAAAGCATAAATAGATATACTTGAGTTATGTATAATGCTATTAACTACAATAATATGAGTTTAGCTTGAAAACAATTCTTTGATAACAATTTTCTAATTTTATCATGAATGTATTGAATATTAAAACCACAAGATAAAATATGAAATTATAAACTACCTATTGAAACTAGGCAATTATATGATTTTTGGTGAACTAAAATACTAGAAAAAATCAATGAACTTAAACCAAAATATATAGTAAACTTACTTCCCATAAGCTACTGCAAATTGATTTTATGACCAACAAAAAAACAAGAAATAATTTTTAATAAAAAGAGAAAATTCAAAATAATAAATATAAATTTTTTAAATAAAAATCTAAAAAAAATCTCTCACTGAGTAAAAAAAATTAAATGAGAATGGATAAACCATATTTGTGAAAATCTAGTGAGTGATTATAAAAATTTTTCTTGAAAAATAATTGATAAATGAGATATTATAGATATAAATATTGTAGCAGATTAATTTTTAATAATTATACTATGAAAATAAAGCTAGAAAATAAATTTGATACTGTTAACAATAAATTAGAAGTAGCACAACTAGATTTAAAAACTTTATTATCTTTTAGTGAAAAAACACTTTTGTATTTTTATCCAAAAGATGATACCCCATGATGTACTATAGAAAACAATGATTTTTCTTGATTGAAAAATGATTTTAAAAAATCTCAAATAACACTTATTTGAGTTTCAAAAGATAATATAGAATCACATAAAAAATTTATAAAAAAATATTGATTAAAAATAGATTTAATATCAGATCCAAACTTAATACTACACAAAGAAATCTGAGCGTATTGAGAAAAAAATAATTATTGAAAAATAGTAAACTGAGTCATAAGATCTAGTTTTTTACTAAATAGCTCTTGAGAAATACTTAAAGAGTATAAAAATATTAGAGCAAAATGACATGCACTTAGACTATTAAATGAACTTAAAGATGTATAATATCCTAGTAGTATCTGCTTTAAACCTTGAACTAAAGACAGTCAAACAAGAAATAAAAAAACTAGATTTAAAAAACTTTAAAACTAGTTTTTTGTTAAGTTGAGTATGAAACTATACTACAATTTTAAAACTAACAAAAACTCTAACAAAAATACCAAACTTTGATTTAGTTTTAAATATATGAGTATGCTGATATAAAGATACTAAAACCAAAGCCATACAAGTTTGAAGAATAAAAAATTTATCCAACTCAAAAGAATTAATAGTACCACATATAATAAATTTTCTTGAACTAAAAAGTATAGCAAGTAGTAGTAGAGTTGTTTATGATAAAGCTGAAATATGAGATGAAAATTTTGTTGATATGGAATCATATGCCATAGAATTAGTTTGTGATAATTTTGAAATAGCAAGAATAATACTAAAAATCCCTGTTGACAAAATTTGAATTGAAACCAAAAACTTTGATTTAGAAAAAGCAAAAACATATTTAAGTAAAAACATAGATTACAAAGAATTATTTGAAAAAATAGAATTATATTTAAAAGAAAACAAACAAGAAAAACTTGAATTAAAAATAAAAGATAAAATCAATTCTCACTACAAATTTAGTTTTAGTGAAAAAATCATATTAGAAAAAACATTGAATAAACACGAAGTATTAAAACTGTGAAACACACAAGAGTTTTTTGAAGAAAATAAAAAACTAAACAAAAAAGAGTTTCTAAAAAAATTAAAATGATTATATATGTAGAAAAAGACATACAAAACGACCAAAAAACAAAAGAAATATTAGAAAAATTTCCTCAAGCTAATATAGTTTTTATAGATAACTATAAAAATATTTTTAGTAAAAAACTCCCTATATGAGCAAATAAAAATTCTTTTATTTTAGCTACATTGAAGACAAAAAGTATCACACAAGCCCCGAAATTTTATTGACACAACAACAAAAACTCATATTTTTTAAAAACTAGTATAAACTGTATTTTTGATTGTTCATATTGTTTTTTGAAGTGAGCATTTAAAAATGATATACCAGTCTATTTTTTAAACTATTGAGAAATAAAAGAGGAAATACTACTTAAAATAAAAAATATAAAACAAGAAAGCTCAATAAAAAATATAGAAAATGATTTTGAGCTAAAACTAAAAATAAACAAAAATTATAAAAATAAAACTTGGTTTTATTCATGAGATTATTCTGATATACTAGCTATGGAATATATAGCTTGATTTATAAAAGAGTTTGTATGATTTTTTGAAAAATTAGAAAATACCATGATGGAAATAAGAACAAAATCTTGTAATATAAAACCTATATTGGATTTATGATTTATACCAAAAAATACAGAATTTGCGTTTTCACTCAATCCACAAGAACTCATAGAAAAATATGAACATAAAACTTCTAGCCTAGAGCAAAGAATAAAAGCAATAAATACTTTAACTGAAAAAGGCTACAAAGTTTGACTTAGATTTTTACCACTGCTACCAGTAGAAAATTATCAAGAAATTTATACTAAATTTGTAGATGAAATTAGGAAAAACATAGATATGAAAAAAATATCTTCTACATTTGTTTCTTGACTTTTATACACAAAAAGAGATTATAGTGTTATGTTAAAAAAATATCCTAAACTAGATATATTATATAAACTCAAACAAGAAAAAGATGGATTTGTAAGAGAAAACAAGCAGCTTAGAGACTTTTTTTACACACTTTTTAAGAAGTTAGATAAAAAATGTTTTATATGTTTAGATGAAAACTAAAATAGAAAAATTAATATTAAAGCTAAAAAAGAAATTTAACAATAATCTAAAAAATATGAATACTAGAAAAATTATAAAACTGCAAAACCAAATTTTTTTTCAAGTTAAAAACCTTTGGGAAGTAAGTGAAAAATGAAATAAACCAAACAATATTTTGGACGATTTTTTGAGTGAGCTAAACATAAAAATAAACCCAGAAAATAGATTTATAGCTTATTCTAGAATAAGTGATTTGAGAGTAGAACCACTAGAACTATACTTAGATGAAATTAATAAACAAATAAAACAAAACAATAAAAAAAATTCTTTAAAAATACCAAATAAACTAAAAAATAAAAGAGAAATTTTGGATAAAGCTTATAACTATACAAAAAAAATATATGAAAATCTACAAGAACAATTCATAAAAAATCTAAAAAATGAAAAACTATTAAATGAATTTGAACTTACTATTTTTGAGTGAGTTTTTGAAGTTTGAAAAGCATTTAATAATTTTATGCCAATTTGGGAGAACCATATTATAAAACAAAATGAAATACTAGACAAAAATTTTTCTTGTGACTGAGAAAAAATAATGAAATATTTGAGAGATAAAAATCTTTTAGAGCTAGATGAAAAAGGAAATATAACAGATAGAAGCTATAGTGTTTTAAAATGATGAGAAGTACTATCTTATTCTGATGCATTTCCTCTAGAAATAAACTCTATAGTTGTTTCTCTTGAAAAATTTATAAAAAACTTGGATAAAACCAATGATGAAAATAAACAAAATTATATAAATTATTTACAAGCAATTAAAAAAGCATTTAAGCAAAAAGATATTACAAAATTACTAAAACCATGGCAAAAAGTAGATGAAGCTTGGATGCAAATAAAAACTCCTATCCAAATATCTCATCCATTAGAATTTTATGAAGATAAATACAGAAAAGCAGTAGCTCCAGAATGGGATCTAAGAATACTAGATAGCGAAACTCTAAATTCAAAAGTAGAAAAAAGTATTTCTTGGATGTATGAAAAAATATATGATGAATTTGATAGAAAAAAATATGAGCAAAGCTATATTTTTTCTAAGCAAAATTTTAATAGAGTTCAATTATATGTGAGTGAGCCACTTATGTATTTTTGAGCTGAGATAAATTGATTATTTTCAGCCCAAGTCGTGCCAAATGATGAAGAAATATCTGAAAAATATTGAAAAAAAATATTTGCCTATCCCAAAATGGTTCTTGAGTCTAAGAAAAAAGCACCTATTATGAAATTAACAAAACAAACTATTGACTCAAAACTTTTAAAAGATTATTTAGAAGTATTAAAAAACGACAAACTATATTTTGATATTTATGATATTGAAACAATAGGACATGAATTTTGACATACACTTTGGCTCACTAAGGATAGTGAAGTTATAATGAACAGTAAAACTTGAAATTACAAAAACATAGAAGAATTTAAAGCTACCTGCTGAGCTATTTGTAGTTATTTATATACAAATAATAAAGATCAAGTATTTAACAAAAATATATTAGTAGTTCATTTGATAAGAAGTATATGACTTTTAAAATATAGGGAAGTAGCAGAGGTTCTACCTTACTACAATGAAAGTTTGATACACCTAGATATTATGTTTGAATCCAATATATTTGAAATAAAAAACAATAAAATACTGCTAAATTTCAATGATAAAAATTGGGAAAAATTTAAAATAAATTATATAAAACATTATAAAAAATTGATAAATGTTTATCTTGAAAAACAAGATGCATGAGTTTTTTTATATGATTATGTTTTAAAAGATAAAAGTTGAAATTTTGTTTCAAAAAATAAAGTTTTACAAAAATTTGGAAATTATTATTATGAATTGTATAAAAAAATATGAAACCAAGTTGATTAAAATCTATCTTAAAACTAAAAAATTTTAAAAAATAATATTAAAAATATATGGAAATAAATACTATGCTATTTCAAATTGTTACTGCTGTTTTTGCTTGAGCATTTATATGATTACAAAGAGAAATATATTTTAATCAAAAAGAAGAAGAGCTATGATTTTTGTGAATAAGAACAAATATTTTTCTAGCTATTTTGTGAGTTGTTTCTACTTTTTTTGTCTCTATGCCTTATATGCCAGTTGTTTTATTTGTTTGTGTTTTAGTTTTGCTATCTATTTCACATTTTTCATGAACATTCAAATTTAATAAACACTGAATAACAGCTGAGCTTTGAGCTTTACTTGTTTTTCTTCTTTGAGTTTTGATATGATTTTGATTTGAAAGTATAGCTATAATATTGACAGTTTTGATAGCTACTATAAATACTTTTAAAACTAATATAGATAAATTTATTGATTCTTTTAGTATGAAAGAATGGTTAGCTTCGCTACAATTATTAGTTTTTTCATGAGCTGTACTACCTATATTACCAAATAAATCAGTTTGAGAATTACTAGTTTGAACTAAATTTGAACTTGACACTCAATGATTAACTTATGCTATCTTATCTGATATAAATCTCTTTAAAGTTTGGCTTTTTGTACTTTTTATATCAGCAATTGGATTTGTTTGATATTTTTTATCAAAATTTATTTGAGCAAAATGATGAATACCTATTTCTGCCTTTCTTTGAGCTATATCTAGCTCAACAGCTGTTACAATTTCTTTAGCTTCTCAAGAAAAACAAGCTCAAAAAAGTAAAGAAAATAAGTTAATATCGTATATATTTGCATCATGAATTTTGATTTGAATATCTACTATGATGCTTAGAGTTATTCTTTGAATATTTGTTATTGGATGACTTAGTCTTTGAGTTAATATTTTTTATATACCTTTAGCTATGGCCATTTTTTCTGCTTTTTTAGCTGTTTATTTTTTCAAGCAATATTCTAAATGAAAAAGCAAAACAAAAAATGATAAAGCAGAGATTAAACTTTCTAGTCCTTTTGAAATAATTCCTGCGATAAAATTTTGATTATTTTATGTTATGATATCTGTTTTGATGAATACAGCTATATATTTTCAGGATTATATAAGTGAAAAAGTATCATGGCTTTGAGAAAATATGCCTATGTATGTGATTTCTTTTATATCTGGTTTTGCTGATGTAGATGCTATATATATAAAAGTTTCTTGACTAGTTTCTTGAGATAAAATGCTAGCATCAGTTTGAGTTATAACTATTACTATAGCTGTTTTAATGAATACTATAGTAAAAATTTTATACATAAAAATGAGTTCGAGTAAATATTTAGCAAAACTTATGGCTGGTCTTATACTTGCTGTTTGTGTAGTATGAAGTATCGTTACTTATTTTGTTGTTTAAAAAATTATGAAAAAACAAATTGTTTTTGTTTGAGGATGAGAATCAAAACAAAACTATAGAGATTATTATGATTATATTGAAAAAATTGATTATGATCCTTTCAAACAAAAAATAGAAATATGGGCTAGAAAACTTTGAAAAGAATTATGAGAAAATTTTGATGTGTTTGTTCATGATAGACCAAATAAAGATTTCGCTGATTATAAAGCATGGAAGATAGTATTTGAAAAAATTTTACCATTTTTGGAAAATGATCTTATTTTTATTGGACATTCTTTAGGTTGAACTTTTTTGATTAAATACTTTGATGAAACTCATGACAAAGAACTATTAAAAAAAGTATCTAAAATAATTTTAGTTGCACCCGCTTTTAAAGATAGCTATGATGAGGTTTTATGAGATTTTAATTTTGATAAAAATCTCATAAACCTTAAAAAAATTGAAGATAAGATAACTATTTTTGCATCAAAAGATGACTTTATAGTAGATTTTTCTGATATAGAAGATTATATGAGAAACTTACCAAAAGCTGATTATAAAATTTTTGAGGACAAAGGACATTTCTTACAAGAAGAGTTTCCTGAACTTATAGATTTTTTATCTAAATAGCTTTCTAAAGGGATAAAACTTGACATTATCTTAATTTTATTATATAATATTAAGATAGGGTCTATATATTTTTAAGATAATATTCAATGAAAACTATACTTTTTGTTTGTTGACATAACTCAGGTAGAAGCCAGATGGCTGAAGTTTATTTCAATGTAAATAACAAGGACCCAAATATTGAGGCTATATCAGCTTGAACTTGAATAAAAGGGGATTGATTAATAAATCCTAGAGTAGTTAAATTATTAAAATCTAAGTGAATAGATATATTGAATCAGCTAAAAAAATATGAACCAAAGGTTTTAACAAATGATATGATAAAAAAAGCAGATAAAATTTATACTATGTGATGTATGGATAATTGTTTTGTTTGAGATAGAGAAGTTGATTTTGATTTTTGACTTGATGACCCTGCAAGCGATGATACTGATTTAGAAAATATGTGGAATGATTTTGAAGAAAAAATGAAAAATATTATATAAAAACAAGATAAAAATTTTACAAAAAAGTAAAGATTACTAAAATAGTAATGTTTACTTTTTTATTATGACAATATTTTCTATGCAAGAATTCAGAAAAAATATAATACTAGAAAAAGACATATTGTATATGGATTTTACTGCTTCAGGTTTAGCTTATAGACCTATAGAAGATAAAATAAATGCCGTATTAAAAACTTATGCTAATACTCATTCTGAGGTTTGATATAATGCCAATAAAACTACTACTTATTACAATAATGCTAGAGTTTCTTTGAAAAAAAGTTTAGAGTTAGATGATAGTTTTTGTGTTTTACCTGCTTGAACTTGAGCTACTTGAGCTATAAAAAAATTTCAAGAACTTATCTGAATTTATATTCCACCTGTAACTAAGCAAAGATATGATATAAAAGCTAGTGTTGTTCCTCTTGTTATTATTTCTCCTTTTGAGCACCATTCAAACGAGATTAGTTATAGAGAATGACTTTGTGATGTTGTTCGTTGTCCTTTGGATGAAAATATGACTACTGATTTGGTTGAGCTTAAAAATATTTTAGAAAAAAATAAAGCTAGAGAAATTATTTGAAGTTTTTCTGCTTGTTCAAATGTTACTTGAATCAAAAATCCTATTTGAAAAATACATAAATTGATTAAAGAATATAATTGAATAATGTGTATTGATGCTGCTTCTAGTTCTGCTTATATGAATATTGATTGTAAATTTTTTGATGTGATGTTTTTATCTCCTCACAAGCTAATTTGATGACCTGGGAGTTCTTGAATTCTTGTTATAAAAAAAGATTTGTGTAATAAATCTAAAAAACCTACTTTTGCTGGTTGAGGTGTTGTTGATTATGTTTCAAGGTCTAGTTTACAGTATTCAAATGATATAGAGATTAGGGAAGATGTTTGAACTCCTGGTATACTTCAATTCATGAGAGCTAGTTTGGCTTATGAGCTTAGAAATAGTGTTTGACTTGATTTTATAGAAAAAAAAGAGTCGGAGTTGAAAAAATATTTTTATGATTCTATAAAGAGCTTGAGCTTTATTGAGATTTATTGTGATGAGAGTTATGATAAATTGCCTGTGTTTTCTTTCAATGTAAAATGATTTTCTCCACATTTTTTGGCTTGAGAGCTTTCTTCTAAGTATGGTATTCAAACTAGATCTTGATGTAGTTGTGCTTGACCTTATGGGCATGATTTATTATGAATTGATGATTGAAGTGTTGATTTGGGTAATAAACCTGGTTGGCTTAGGGTTGGGCTTCATTATATTCATGAAAAGAGTGATATTGATTACTTTTTTTGCTCTCTTAAAGAGATTATAAATGTTTGAAAATAATTGATTTATAGCAATTATTATAATTTTATTTTGATTTTTATATTTTTGTTATATAATGTTTTTGTATTTAATCTTTTCTTTAAAATTTTTTGAATTCTTTTAATAAATTTTTATTAAAAGTGGAAGTTGATTGTTTTGTTTAGAAAAAAATTGCAAACCTTAGTCTTAATTTTTTAAGATTTCTTATTATAAGCCAAAAGTCGTAAATTTGAAAAATGATTTATTTGTATCTTATTGGCTTATAATACACAAAATGGCTGTCTAAACAATATATTAAATTTCTACTTTTGTAGATCCAAATCTCCATGCGGATCCATAATAGTCTAAACAATATATTAAATTTCTACTTTTGTAGATTCTAATTCTTGAACTTTAATTCATAAGTCTAAACAATATATTAAATTTCTACTTTTGTAGATAAATAAACCGAATAAAACTCTATTTTGTCTAAACAATATATTAAATTTCTACTTTTGTAGATTATAAATTTTCTAAGGAGTAAATAATGTCTAAACAATATATTAAATTTATACTTTTGTAGATTTAAAGATATAAGAGAATAAGAGAATTTATAAAAAAAATATTAAATTTAAACTTTTGTAGATTTAATCCAAAATAATACCTAAAGATTGTCTAAACAATATATTAAATTTCTACTTTTGTAGATATTAAGTTATTATTGCTACTCATGAATGTCTAAACAATATATTAAATTTCTACTTTTGTAGATTAGTCATTTTTGAGCATAATCCCCTATATCTAAACAATATATTAAATTTCTACTTTTGTAGATTGAGTTTGCCAACGAAACGCCCAATGATGTCTAAACAATATATTAAATTTCTACTTTTGTGGATTGGTATAGGCATTTCTTTTATTATTACAAAGGGCTAAAGCCCTCTGTTAACAGTCTTATGTTAATAGAGAAGTAATATACTAAGTTGCTAATTTTGTGTTCTAATGAATAATAAAACAAGATAAAAAGTTCAACTAGAATATATATTCATAATCATTATAAAAGCTAGAGTTTTCTACTCTCTTTTTTTATTGAAAATTTGTAAAAATAAATAAAAATGATATAATGTGTTTGAATTTATACACATTATTATATATCTATGAGAAATTATATATGAATATCAGAGTTTAAAAATAGCGATCAAGTCTATAATCTTGGTGCTTTTGATGATGAATTTTTTATTATATTGAGAAATAATCAACCTATTTATATTGCATTTCCTACTACTATAGATAATGAATTTGATGCTAGATTCAATTTTGAGCCTAGCATTACTTCTGCTAGAAATCTTATACAAAAATGAATTTCCTTAGAAGATGGTAATATATTGCATGTTATTAAGGACAATAAAAAATATTATAATATAATACCTTTTTGAAGAGAAGAATCTTGTTTTATTGAGGATATGCTTTTGTCTAAGACAAGAGAACAACACTTATCTATTTTAAATAATAAATAATGATTACTATACAAAAAACAAAACAATTTGAAAAACTGGAATCAAAATATTTAAAAAAACTTACCCCCAAGCAAATTGAATTATATAAAGATAATTTAGAAAAGTTTCATAATTGAACTAATGATGATCATTATTTATTAAATACTCACCCATTGAAGTGAAAGTGGTTATGATATGACTCATTTACCTGTCTAAAAAACGCTTGAAGAGATGATCGTATAATTTTTAAGATAATTGATTGAGATAGAAATAATTATGAATCAGTTGAACTTGTAGATTTTGAGTTAGTTTGAGATCATAAAATATATGATATGTAATTATTTATATGTATTAATTTTAATTATTATATTATAAATAAAAATATATTAATTAACTAAATAGTCTAAACAATATATTAAATTTCTACTTTTGTAGCAAGAATAAAAATAATTTTGTTTTAAGAAACAAAATTTGACTAAAAACTATTTTATGTTATATTAACATAAGTTAAGTATTTTATATTTATTAATAAATAAAAGAATTATGCTAGATAAAGAAACAATGCAACACTATGATAGATTAATGGAAGATTCATATACTTCTGCTGACTCAATAATTAACTCTAACCCTCATATAAAAAAGTCTCGTAAATTAACAAAATCTATAGAAAGAGCAGCTGTTAATACTGTATGAAAATATTACCCTTCTTTGAAAGAAGAAAAGAAAAAAATAAGGTATATGGTATACAAAAAACTTTGACTTGCTTATGGAGAAGATATGAAACCTAAATCTCAAAGAGATAAAAATATAGATTCTAAAAATAATAAACCATATGATAGTTTCGGTTATTTTCTAGATGATCGTATTTAAATAAGTTTATTAAAATTTACCCATATAATATAGATGTAGGGGTACTATTTAAAAATTCTCTTATTTCTTACAAAAAAAGCTTGAATTATAAAAAATATGGATTACTAGTAAGCAGAGTATTTTTGAAGCAAAACTATTTTATCACTTGAAAAAAATTTTGGCTCAAAATTTCGTAAAATAAAAGAAGTCTAAACAATATATTAAATTTCTACTTTTGTGGATACATAAATTAACAATCAAGCAAAATGAAAAAAATACTT
>CAWUJK010000023.1:0-21108 GCA_963922865.1 uncultured bacterium
AAAATCTTCTATATAAAATGGATATAAATCATATTTTCTAAGATTGGATATTTTTAATCAGTTTATGTAATTTAAACCTAACTGCTTTGTTATGTAGTTTTGAACTTGTCCAGAATAATTTGATTCTATAAATATTATTTCATCCAATTTTTCAATGTCTTTTCTCAATCTTTCATCAAGCGGTTTTAAAAACTTGATTATTATTAGTCAAAAGTCAGGATTTTCTTTTATAAATTCTTTGGCTGTATAGCTTGTATAACTATAAACTAAAAGCATTTTTTTTGCATCTTTATTAATGATTTCATATCCTTTCAATTTTTCTTTTTTATAAAAATTTTCCAATTTTTTCCATCTTTTTTCACTAAATTTTTTCTTTAACTCACTATCTTCTGTTGTTGCACCATACTCATCATGTTCATAACTTGTTGCTATAAAATCACCATTTTTAGTTCATACATTTACTCTTGGGGATATTCAAGAATCATTTATTTCATATCTTTTATAATCACTAGATGGTTTTTCTAGCATTTCTCATCTATCAGTAGGACATTTTTTAAGCTCATTGTAGGTTCATACTAGCTCTGATGCCTGTTTGTCTGTTAACAATATAACTGGGTTTTGGTATTTGTCTGCTAGATTTAAAGCTAGTCATCAAAAATAATATGATTCTTCTAAACTGCTGGGATACATAACTATATGCTGAAAATCACCAAATGTTGGATTTAGTGCAAAATTTATGTCTCAAGCTTCATGATAAGTTGGTGTTCATGTGCTTGGTCATGCTCTTTGTGATAATACAACAACTATTGGTATTTCTGCTTGTACGGCAAAACTAAGGGCTTCGCTCATTAGTGAAAATCATCCTCAAGATGTAGCAACCATTGATCTTTTTCATGTAAAACTAGCTCAAAGTGCTGAATTTATAACTGCTATCTCGTCTTCTGCTTGTAAAAAAGTAACTCTTCAATCTTTTATAACCTCTGTTAAAACGCTTGATGCTGGTGTCATTGGGTAACCAGAAAAGTATTCTAAATCAGAAGCTATAGCTCCTTTTGCTAGCGCTTCATTTCAATAAACTATGTTTTTTTGGTCATCTTGTTTTTCTATTTTAAATATTTTGCTTGTATCTGTTTTATAACTTTTATATATATTTTCTATAATAGACTTATTATAATTTACTACTATCTCTCATTTTCTTGAGAATACATCTTCAATTTTTTTTAATATAATATCTAAATTTATGTTTAGATATTTTGCCAAAATTCAAAGTAGGT
The DNA here is from genome assembly GCA_963922865.1 of uncultured bacterium. Lineage (GTDB taxonomy): Bacteria > Patescibacteriota > Gracilibacteria > BD1-5 > UBA6164 > CAWUJK01. The sequence goes on from CAWUJK010000023.1 coordinate 1,275, forward strand.
ATGTATTATCATATTTATCTTTTATTTCTAAGTCTAAAATATTGAAGTTTTTTAATTTTTCATTTCAAATTTTTTCTAGCCATTTTTTATTTATTATTATTGTTGCTCAGTTTACTAATGAATCAATAGATTTTTCTAAACTAGCACTGTTAAATGCTAATATCATATCAACTTTTTTTGTCAAAAACTTTTTTGATTCGTTTGAAATGCTTACATCAAAAAAATTTACTCATCATTTTATCCTAGATTCGTATTCTATATCTGTTATTAGATCATAACCAAGTTGGGTAAATAATCCAGCTATTATATCAACTGTAGAGTTTACTCAATCTCAAGCTGCTCCTGTTATTCTTATATTTAAGTGCATTATAATTTATTTTATTAATTTTTTTATTTTTTTGTCATTTTTGAATAATCTATCCAAAGTAGTATAGCGGATAAAATATGTAGAGACATTCACAATATGGGGACAAATCAAAGTATACTAGCTATTATTCAAGATATATTTCATCATTTTGGTGCATTTTTTTCTCAATTACAAGCTATTAGTGTCACTATATGTAGCACAAACATTATTATTAGGGGCGTCCAAAACATAGATAGTATTATTGCTCATCAGTATAATGGTACAGCTAATATTGTTTCTCATATGGCTGTCACCATTTTTAGGTTTTTCGCATTACTCATAAATTTTTACTTTTTTAGAAATACATTTGTAATTATGTATTTTAATTATAAAAAAATATTTAATAAATCAAAATTATTTGATTTAAGTCTTTAGAACTCTAATTTTGGTTTATATATAAAAAATGATATAATTGAATCTAATTTGCTTCGTATATAAATTTTATTAGTATAAATTTGTATTTATCACAATAACAATTAAAAATGGAGAAACAATTTAGAACAATATTTATATGAGATATACATTGATGTTTTGATGAATTTGAATTATTATTAGCTAAACTTAATATACAAAAATTAGATAAGGTTTATTGTCTATGAGATATTATAAATAAATGACCAAAATCGTATGAATTGATAGACTTTTTTTACGAAAATAAAAAACAATACAAACTAATAATGGGTAACCATGAATTAGAATTTTTGAATTGGATAAATGATAAAAACTTAAAAAGTAATTCAAAAACTTATGAAAATTTAAAAGAAAAAATAGACACTAAAAACCCAAAATTAATAAATTTTTTAAAATCTTTACCAAAATATATAGAAAAAGAGAATTTTATAGCGCTGCATTGAGGTCTTATTCCTTGAAAAAAATTGGCAGATCATAAATACCATGAAATTACTTACTTAAAAGATTATGATTGAAAGCCTTGGTATGAATATTATACTTGAAATAAAAAAATCATTTATTGACATCGGGCATTACAAGGTTTGAATCTTAGAAAAAATACTGTCTGAATTGATTCTTGATGTGTTTATGGTTGATTTTTGTCTGCATATATATTGGAAACGCAACAAATTATTTCACAAAAAGCTTTATTTACTTATTCTATTTTTTTAAATAAAAATTAATATTTTTTTCTTAATTTAGTAAATTTACTTTTTTAGAAATACATTTGTAATTATGTATTTTAATTATAAAAAAATATTTAATAAATCAAAATTATTTGATTTAGGAGTTTTGTTGTATACAATTTAATTGTTATATATTAATCTTAATATTTTATGAAAAATTTATCTATTTTATTTGTTTTTATATTTTTGTTTTCGGTTGCTAACGCTTGAACTTATGAATTATTAACTAAAACCTGGAAATATGACTCCAATAGTATTTTGTATAAATCATCAAATACTACTTGGGAAAAAAAATTATCCACTTGAGATATTTTTTACAAATGAGCTACAATTTCTTGGTCTAAATATAAAAATTGAAAGACCTCTTATGAAACCCCTAATACTAGTTTTTACTCAAAAGGTGACTATATAAAATACACTAGACCTAATACAAGTTATGAAAAAAAAGATTGAACTATAATATACAAAACCCCTAATACTACACTTACTATTTCAAAAGATAGGATAGAATATGTTACTCCAAACACAAAAAGAGAAATAAATGGTTGAGATTGGAAATATAGTGATCCTAGAAATTCATATAGTAATTAATTTTATAACTTAATTTTTTTAAAATGTTTAATAATTCCAAAAAAATACTTTTTTTGATTATACTTGTTTTCGTTTCTTCATGTTGAAGTGCTTCTTTAGATAAAGATTGACTTAAATTGAAAGGTAAGGATTCTAGTTTAGAGTTAAGCAGAGAAGGTTTATCTGTAGATTCTAAAGAGGGTGATTTTGAACTAAATAAGAAATGAGCAAAATTGAACTTGTGAGAAAATAGTTGAGAAATTACTAGGGATTGAATTAATGTGGATGTAAAAAATTTAGAGAAACTAAAAACAAATCTTTTAGGTGATGGAGCCAAATTAGATATTTGAGAATCTGATTCTTCTACAAAAAATAATAATCCTAAATGATCTAAATGAATTATTTCATGTGAAAATAACTATAATGACTTGTTTTCAAAATATAGAAAAAATTATTCTCATTGTTATTTTAATAAACCCGACATTAGTTCTTGTGAATGAAAAAATTCAAAAAAACCAAAAATCAATTTGGTAGTTGTTTTTGATGCTTCTTGAAGTATGTGAGCTAAAATATGAGATGAAAGCATGATGGATATAGCTAAAGATTCTGTTTCAAATTATGTTTCAAACATAGGTAGTGACACTAATTTATCTTTTGTCATTTATGGACATAAATGATCTCATACTCAATCTTGAAAAAAAGCTTCTTGTGATTGAGTAGAAGAGATTTATAGTTTTTCTCAAAACAATGTTTCTAAATTGGGTGTTGATATATCAAAATTAAAACCAAATTGATGGACTCCTATTGATAAATCTTTGTCTTATGCTCATGATTTGATCCAAAAACAAAAAAAACAAGATGATAAAAATATTATTTTGCTTGTGAGTGATTGAAAAGAGACTTGTGGATGAAATCCTGTTTCTAAGGCTTTAGATATTTCTAAAACTAAAAACACTTTTATTGATGTTATATGATTTAATGTTAAAGGTGATACCCAAAAACAATTAAGAGATATAGCTAAAAGTTGAAGAGGTAATTATTATGATGTAGAATCTAGAATTGAATTTGAACAAACTTTTTCTAAAACAAAAAATTTCCTAAATACTATGAGTTGTGGTGCTACTAAAACAGCAGTAGAATTAAGTTACTGAATAGATGCTATAAATAAATACTATACTTGTATGTATGAATTAAAAGAAGAACAAATATTTATGATGGCAGATGCTGATTCTTCTTGTAAAAAATATTTTCAGTCCAAATTAGAAAAAAGATATAATTTGTATGAAAATAAATTTGAAAAAATACTTGATAAATGAAAAGATATACTTGATGATTTTTGAGAATTGATTGAAGAAATTGAGGAAAAATTTGAAGATTAATTTTGGAGTTTTAAAATAATAAAAAAAGTTAGATGCTATTTTGTTGGTATCTAACTTTTTAATTTTCACCTCAAGAAATTATGAAATTTTCATTTAATATAATTATAATTTAATCAATAATTTCTATACCAATTATTGACATCTGAAAAGTTTTTTTATACAAAATCAATTATTAATTGTTAACTTTATTTTTTTCTATTATTTTTTTATCTCTAACAACTTTCAGATTTTCTTCTTTCAAAATTCTTTTTATTTCATTTAGTATTTCTTTTTTTAAATATTCTCTTTGCTGTATCGTTTTTTCATCTAATTTTTCATTTATTTTATTTTCTAAATTATTGCTGAGTTTAGTTTCTAAATTATCAATTATTTGTTTTTGCTTATCTATTTTATTATTTGATAAGATATTTGCAGTTCTTATAAGTTCTATATTTAGCTCAACGTTTTTTCAAAGATTTTTGGTTAGCTCATACTCTAGTTGTCTCTTAAAATTATCATAAAAATCTAATCATTCGGGAATTGATATTATAGAGCTTATTTTTATTGTTTTATCATTAAGCCTATCAACTATTAATTCTTTTACTTTAGTATTTTTGCTTTTTTGTTCTAATACTGATTCTAAATAAATTCTTGTTTTTTTGCTAATCTCTACTTTTTGTTTTATATTTATAAGAGAATGTATTAAAGGCACAGATATTATTATTATAGTTATTATAACAAATATAGTTTTTGTCATAACACTTTTTTGTTTTTGATCATTGTTTGGATTAAATCAATACATCCAAAAAAATACTATAGCAACAAGTATTATAGAAATTAAATTGGCAATAAACAACATAAATGCTCAAAAAGCTAGATTGTAATTTAACAATGCTAATTCTATACCTATTACTGCTAAAGGAGGCATAAGAGCGGCTGCTATTGCTACTCATGCTATTGATTCAGAAAGCCTATCAAACCTTAGTGACAAAACTGCTATCATTGCAGAAAATATAGCTATAAATAGATCTATTATATTAGGAGAAGTTCTTGCTAATATTTCAGGTGTTTCTATATTCAATCATGATAATTTTACAGCTAAATATCAGGTTATAATTGAAAATATTACACTAAAAATTAATACTTTAGCTGTTAACCAAAAAAATCTTCTTTCTCACATAGAAATAGCATAAGATATACCATTAATAGGTCTTAAAAGAGGTGCTATAAGCATTGCTCATATAACAACAGCTACCGAGTTTTGTAGTAGTCATAATGCAGCTATTACTCAAGATAAAAATATTTCTATCCAGTAGAGTTTATCTGGAACGGAGTCATTTTTTACTTTTATTGCAACTTTTGCTTTATTTTCTCAAGATAATTCTAAAAAATCTATTTTTTCAAAGAAAACATTGATTTTATCTGTAATAGATTTTTCTTGTTTATTTATTTTTTCATCTATGTCGTTTATTTTCTCTATATTATCTGACACTTTATTTTATTAAATTTTATTAATAAATTATATCACAATTTTTTTTAGAATACAAAAACTATACTATTTAGATAAACTGAAATTTGAGATGATTATAATAATACATTTTCAATAATTTATTTTGTTTATATTTATCATCAATAAAAGATAGCTCATTTAAACTTGTAAAATTCTAAATTTTTGTTAAAATTTTTTTCAATTATTAGAAAATAAATTTTAACATTATGTTGGAACAAATAAAAAATTTCATGCTAAGTTTTTTTGAAAAATTAAGTGTTGATATCACTGATATGAATGTAAAACAAGAGTGAGATAATATATTTTTTTTGAAATTGGAAACAAAAGATTCATGAATTTTAATCTGAAACCATGGTAGTGTTTTTGAATCTCTGCAGTGAATTTTTAGAAAGATTCTCAGAGAAAAATTTTGAAGAGAGATAATAATACACCTAGAAATAAATGACTATATATATAGTAAAGATGCAAAACTTTTTGCTTTTATAGAAAAGGAAATAAACAAAGCAAAAGAGACTGGTAGAAATATGAAATTACCGGTATTAAACTCGTATGAAAGAAAAAAAGTTCATTCATACATTGCTGATTTAAATGACTCAGAAATCATAACTGAAAGTAGGTGAGAATGAAAGCAGAGGCGTTTATTTATTGTTTTGGAAAAAAATCTTAATCGTAATTGAGTAGCTAAGATTAATACAAAAGATACAAATTCAAAACTTGAGATAGATATTGATTGAGATGATATTTAGAAGTAATAATAACCAAAATGAATAAAAAATATAAAAATTTGATAAAGTTTTTAGTGATTTTTTTACTCATAGTTTTGTCTTGAATAGGTTTTTTTATCCAAAATGACTCTAACTATATAAAACTAAAAAAAATAGAATTAGAAACTGTTAAACACCCTGATAAACTACCAACTAAAAAATTCGCAAAAGCCAGCTCTTTTTGATTTGAAAATACTAAAGCTGATATTTTATGGCTTGAGACAATTCAATATATATGATGAAATGCACTTAGTTCACAATACAAAAAATATTTATTTGCTATGCTGGATTTAATAACATACTTAAATCCTTATTTTGAAAATCCCTATAAAATATGAATGCTTTTGCTACCTGATTATAATCCCAGATACGAAGAAATAACTGAAAATCAGAGTTTAGTCTATGTAAAACAAGCTGAAAAAATTTGACTTAAATGAATAAAAAATTTTTGTGATTTGAAAAAAATAGATGCTATAAAAAAACAAGATAATTTACAATTAATATGGTCTCAAGAAGAATATAAAAACCCATGCAAAAGTTATGAAATACCTTATTTTTTAGCCTATGTTTATTATTTTCATTTAAAAGACCCAAAACAAGCTTCCACCTATTATAAAATCGCTTCAGCTAATACTAACAGTATTGAATGAGCAAAAATTTTAGCTGCTATAATGAAATGAAAATGATGAGAAAGAGAAAAAGCTTTTTTGATGTTTTTAAGTATATGAAAAAGTTTTGATTCTTGAGATGATAAAGTTTGTAGTGAATACGCTTTAGTTTTAGAAAAAATTTGATTTCAAGTTTTTAGAGAATGAAAACTAAACTCTTCTATAATAAGATATTTAAATGAGTCAAGAGAAAAAGTTTTTTGAAAATTTGATGAAACAAAAGAACATGATATAAAAACAGATAGTGAGTGTGCCACTTATGTGAATAAATCTATTCGTGAAATGAATTTGTACTATATTGAACAAGCCAACAAAAAATATAAAAAAGATAATTTATGAGTTTCAGCATTAAATGCTAAAGTTTTATATGATAAAAAATATATAGATTATTTACCTATTGATTTCCAACAATATAAAGATTATTGAATAATATATGAGTATAATAAAGATACAGGTAACTTTGATTATGATTTAGGAAATTATTAAAATACTATTTTTAATTTGACATTTGCGTCTATTTGCGTATTGTTCAGTTAAAATAAATTTATAAATTAATATAAAAATTATGTATGATTATTCAAGTAGACCTAATGCTATGGAAATTGACCCTAATAATCCAATAGCTATACGTTCTTACTCTGCTCTTTGACCAACTTGAATTTCACCAGAAGAGATGTATGATAATCAAATAAAACAAAATCCTAATTTTAGAGTTTGTGATATTTTAGATTTTCCTAGTATGGAGAGTTTAGCTGCATCTTTATGAAAAAGCAAAAATCCTATACTTGAAAAGCAAATAGCACAGGATGATATAAAATGAAGTATTGAGAAGTTACTTTCATTATCATGATGAATACCTTCTAGAGTTCATTGAAAAATATCATATAATGGTAAGGCTTTAGATGATTCAGATTTTATATTAGCTTTGAAAGATTCCATATCAAATAATTCAGATCTTTGACATGAGTTTAGGGAAAATTTATTAGATAATTTAAAACCATCAAAGAAATTTGATTCATCTATAATACATTCTATCTACATGAGTTTAGAAGCGGTAGAAAAAGCGTGAATGCTTTGAACTAACTGAATAATAGATAAATCATCATCTATCACTTTGTGACATGGTTTTGCTTGACTACAAAATGTAGAAAATTATTGAATGATGAATTGAGTATTTTTATGAAGTAAAACAGCAATGTGAACAAAGCACTTAACTTGAAGTCTTCCAAACATGCCATCTTCTATTGTTGCAAATTTTTTGCGTTCTAAATGAGGTGCTCCTGATGTTAATACTGCTTGTGCTGCATCTTGATATGCGATTGAAACAGCTATAAAGAAAATACTTTTATGTGTTTCAGATACTGTTGTTACTGGTTGATGTGATTCTATGTGAAAATCTTTATATGCTTTGACTGCATTTTGAAGAATGTGAGCTTTATCAAGAGCTTATGAAAATAACCCTAATTTATCATCAAGACCTTTTTCTAAAGCTCTTGAGTGAGCTACTAAATGATTTACTTTATGAGAATGAGGGTGAGCTTTTGTATTACAACCAAGAGATATTTGTATAGCAGATTGAGTTAAACATTCTGCTGAAATTGTTGGTATATGAACTAGTAACTGTAATCCTCTTCATCAAAAATGATCTGGTTTATCAACTTGAACTGTTGAATGACAAGCTTTATCAATGGAAACTGCGCTTGATAGTGCTTGAATAACAGCAGAAGAATTTGTGAAAGAGTGAGGAGTTGTTTTTGCGCATTGAACTGCTACTGATCTTTGAGATAGAGTAGAGTCTAAGTCTATACATTCTGTTTTTTGAGATGGTGTTTGAGTTGTTGCCCCTAAGTCTATTACATGACATCCTCTAGGTTGATCAGCTGCCCAGTCAATTTCTCTTGCAATATCTTCTATGAAAAATAGTGAGATTCCTTGAACTTTTAACTATAGTAGTGAAAATGCTATGGAAGATCTTCCAGATATAAATATTTTTTGAGAAAATAAAAAAGGACCAGTTAAATATATACTTGTCAATGCTTTTTGATTTTGATGACATAATGTTTCAATCCTACTTAAAAATCCAAATGCTTAAAAGTATTTTTCTTTCCTAAAAAAACAATGAACATAGCACGCTATGTTCATTGTTTTTTAATAAAGTAAGTAACCATTTGCAGATTCAGTTCATCTTGTTATTTTTCATTTATAATTTGGATTTTTTAATCTTAAATAATCAAATATTATCTTATATTTTTTTCAGTTTTGATTTATTTCAAAAAGTAAATCTTTTTTATCATATTTATTTTCATTAGTTTTTAAATACTGTTTTTTTATTTTTTTAAAAATATCTTTTAAATTTATAACTTCATCGGTTTTTCTTCAATCTTTTATAATGTGAATTCTTCATTCTTCAGGATAGGCTACTGCGTATTCTTTATCTTTTCATAAATGAATATTTCCTGAGTTTTTAATTTTTATTATTTTGGAATATCATAATGTTTCTATTGGGAATAAAGAAAAATTATGATCAAAACTTATGTTTATATAAAAATTTTTGTATTTTGTTTTGGGAAAATATTTTTTTACCTTTATTTGTTTAGTTATTTCATGTATTATTCTCCATTTACTGGGTCAATAATATTTTCTTTTTTTTATATCATTTAGCCATTTTATATCATAACATTTTTCGCCACTAACATAATGTCTTTTTTTATACTCACATGGTTTTTCTTTATAGTTTTTTTGTATTGTTTCTAATATCTTTTGATTTTCTTTTTCCCATTTTTCTCTATCTTTTTTTTCTATTTCTTGATATATTTTAGGAAATAGTTTTTTTATTTTTTTACAACTGTTAAAACCACATATGTATTCTATACCTGAATATATATCTTTGCTTAATTTTTGATCTATTTCATCATAGTTTCTTAAATTAACTATTTTATTTGTTTGTAATATATTGGCTTTTTTTAGATTGGTTTTTAGTCTTTCTAGCTGTCTTGATTCTGGTAGAGAATAAATAGACCAAGGTCATAAAGATATTATTATTGTAAAAAGTGTTAAAACTAAAGGTATAAATACTAGGTTTTTTTTATGACTTATTGCATAATATATGGATATAACCAATAACCAAATACCAAAAACTACCACAAAATATCTATTTATTGTTATATCATATTGATTTATTCTTAAATATATAGCATAAAAAAGCATAAATATTTGAGGAATAACTAAAAATGGAAAAAATTTTCTAAAAAACGAAATGAACTTATTTTTATTTTCAAAAACATAGCTGAAAATATATGTTATATAACCAAAAATGGAAAATCAAATTACCATCCAGCTAACTTCTCATTTTGGCCAATCTCAAAAATTTGAAAGAACTTTTATAGAATAAGCGTATAGTATAAAAAAATATAAACTTATGAAGGGGATTAGTATGTATTTTACTAAAAATGAAAAAAATATATTTTCTTGGAAATCATCTTTATTAAAACTTTCTTTTTTTGGTATTTGTGTTAAAGAAAAAATAGGAGTTATTAATCATAAAGATATTATTGCCCAGTTTCAATAAGTTTTTTCTTCGTTTAAATATAAGTTAAACAAAGTATCTACTGCCCAAATTCATATAGCTCACAAGCAAAAAAGGATACCTGCCAATATGAAACTTATAAGTATTATTGTTGATATTTTATGAAAAAACGCGTAAAATATATTTTGTTTTAATTTTAGTATATCTTTTATGTATGGAGAGAAATATATATATGACAATATTCATGTTAGAGTTAAAAAGAAAAATACTAAGTTTTTAATACTATCTATATCTTTACTAAAAGTAAAGAAAAATCATATTCAAAATAATATTGGTACTGCTTGTAATAAATTTCTTTTTGTATTATTTAGCTTTTGGCTTTCACTCATTAGATAAAACCCTATACTAAGAAAAAATACCATAGAAACACTTAAAATTACTATAAATATGTCTGTATTTGTTTCTTTTTCAAAAGCGCTATTATAATGGAGTTCTAAAAAAATTAAGCTACAAAATATAGCGATTATTATAAGTGTTATAGGAAATCTTTTAGTAGTATCTATTAGGCTTTTTTTTAGTTTTTTTGTTTTGAATATTTCTAAAATATTTTTCATAATAATTATATTTTTATATAAAGAGATTTAGTTAATATATATCTTATATTAATGTTTTGTTTTTATAAATCAAGCCTAGCTTATTTTAGTTAAATTTTTTTAAAATGAACGTTCATTTGAACGTTCATTTTAAAATGAGAAATTTTTTATTTTCTATCTAAAATTTTATAAGTAATTATGTAAACAATAATAAAACCAAGACTTATAATAATAGACTCAACAAAAAATCTATATTTAAAATCTATAAAATCATTAGTTGAAAATATTAAAAAAGATATAGTTAATGATACTAATATGGATACTAATAATCATATAATTATTAAATAAAAATATTCATAAAATATAGCATTTTTCATTTTGGATTTTATTCATCAAAAATTGTTATAATTTTTTATTTTTGATTCTTTGAAGGATTTTAAAAAATTTATTGATACTACAAAAGTTATTATTGAAAATATAGATATGTATAAAAGTATAGTGTAAACAAAAGATAATATGTATTTTGATATGAATTTTATTTTTTCTAATATATCTCACACATTTATGAATGTAGCTTGATTTCAAAGTTCTTTTGCAAATTTTAAATTAAAATTTTCTCATTTATCCTTTGAGTTATAGCTTAAAAAATAATTTTTTGAAAAATTCTTGAAATCTCCTGGATAGAAGTTAAAGTAAAAAAATGGATTTATTCATTCTCTATTGTTTTCTCTTATTTGACTAATTGTTAATTCTTTTTTTACTCATAGTATTAAAAACTCTATTTTATCTCATATTTTTAGATTTAAATTAGAAGCAAAATCTCTATCTATTCAAATTTTTCATGTTTTTAACTTTTCTCATTTATATATTAACTCGTCTAAATTTTTGGTTGTAGCATTAAACTCTCTTGCATATCTTCATGATACATATTTTGTTCATAAATGTTTGTTTAATTCTTTTCAATTTATTTTCAATATACGCGATCTTATTATTTCAAAATATTCATCTGGTTTTAATTTATTTTTTACTTTTTCTAAATCTTGTTTGTCTATGTTTATTACAAAAGTATCTATTTTTCAGTTAGATGTTTTATTTAAAAAATCTATAAATCAGTTTGAAAATGTTGAGAATACTAAAAATCATGTTACAGATACAAAACTAGAAAATATTATAATTATTGATAAGTTTCATGGTTTTATAGTTGAACGAATAGCATCATATATATAAAAATTATTTTTTATATGTTTTGCTAATCTATTAAAAAGTATTTTGAGTAAAAATTTTACTGAAAATATAATTATTATTATAAGTGTTATAAATATCAAACTTACGGCTATGGAGTTTAAAATATTTACTCATGAAAAATATGATATTAAACTTAGTATTACAAATAGTAAAATAAAATATGCTAGTACATAGCTTTTAATTTTTTTATATATATTTTCATTTAATAAACTATTTATACTTGTTGCTTTTAGTTTTATCAAATTGAAAAAACTTCAGCTAAGGATAATTAGAAATGATATAAATATTGATTTGTATAATAAATTTATATCTGCTTTTAATCATCATATTGTGTTGGATAAATATTTAAAAATTATTTCTACAAGTCAAAAACTAAGCAGAGAAGAAACTATTGCTATTATTAAAAATAGTATAAAAAAACTTGCTATTATTTTATGGTTTTTAAGTCATAATATGTTTAAAATTTTGATATTTTTTATTATTCTTGTGAAATATGATTCAAAATTTATTACTATTATAAAAAAGGTTAAAAGTATTATTATTTGATAAAATACCTGTATAAATAAATTTAATCTTGATGTTATTTCATTTAAAGTATTATTTGATCTATCTTCGCTGTTTACTCTTAATTCTTTTAATTCATTATCTTTAGATACCTTTTCAGGATTGTCTGTTTTTACCAATAATTGATAGTTTATTCTTGATAAATTTTGAATACTTTTTAAATCTTTTTCATCATAATCAATATATATTTCATTTCATCAAAAAGGGTTTAGAGATGCTAAAAAATCTTGTTTTAAATATCATTTTATACTATAATTTTTTCATAATATTTTTATTTTTTTATCTCAAAAATCCTTGTATACTTTTTGACTTACATATATATTTCAAGAACTGTTTGTTTCTACTTTTTCAAAATTTCAATAAAAAGGATAGTTTTTTTCTATGTAGTTTATTTTATAAAGCTTAGGAGAATTATCTAAAAATATAGAACTGTTAAAAGATATTTTTTTTGAAATATCCAATCTGTATTTTTGTTTTAAATAATTTTCTTTTTCATCTAAAAAATTGTTTCTTCAACTTATTACTAAATCAGCTCATAAAAAATCTTTTGAAGTATCTTTTACATACTTTTCTACTGAGTTTATTAAACTTCCGGTAAAAATAAATGAAAATATAGATAAAAATATTATAAAAGATATAAATATAAAACTTTTTTTTGAGGATAAAAATAGGATTTTAAATATTTTATACATCTTTTTTTATTAATTTATAATTTTTTAGTTCAAAAATTTTATCTCAAATTTTAGCTACTTCTAAATCATGAGTTATTAATATTATCGTATTTTTGGTTTTTTTATTTAATCTTTTTATAAGCAAGGCGATGTTTTTAGTATTTTTTTCATCTAAACTTCCAGTAGGCTCATCTGCTAATAGTAATTTACTATTTCATATGAAAGCCCTAGCTATTGCTACTCTTTGTTTTTCTCATCAACTTAGATTGAAAGGGTATTGTTTGTTTTTATCCTCTAATCAAACAAGTTTTAGTATTTCTTTTGTTTTGTAGTTTCTTTTTATTTTATTTATATCTAAAACTAAGTCTATGTTTTCTTCTACTGTTAAATTGTCTATCAAATTAAAATTTTGAAATATAAATGATATATTTCTTCCTCTAAAACTCGTCATTTTTTCATCTAGCTTTATTTGAGAAATATTTTTTCAAAGTATTTCTACTTTTCAACTAAAATCTCTATCTAATCAGGAAATTAAGTTTAAAAGTGTAGACTTTCCCGAACCAGAAGGTCATAGTATTGATACTATTTCTCAGGAGCTTACTTCTAAATTTAGATCACCAAATATTTTTACTTTTGGATATGATTTAGATAATTTTTTTATTTTAATCATTTGTAATAATTTTATTTTCTAATAAATAATTATATATATTTTTTGCAATAATCTCATATCAACTTTTGTCTGGGTGTATTCAATCAGCCAAGAAATTAGTTTTATAATCTAAACCTTCAAAAAACTGTCAATAAAAGTATATATTTTTTTCTTGGCTGATTTTTTGGTATATATTTTTTAGTTTATTTCTATATTGTTGTCCGTAATTTGCTGGTAAATCAATAGAGAAAAGAACTATTTTATTTTCTCCAAATTTATCAATTATTTTTTCTATGTTTTTCTTTAAAGTATTTAGATCTAGAGATCTTAAAGCATCATTTCATCATATATTTATTAAAATTAATTCATATTTATCTTTATATAAATCTATTCTTGCTAATAAATTTTTACTTGTATCTCAGCTTACTCAGGCATTTATAACTTCATATTTATATCAATTTTTTTCTAATATGTCTTTTAGTTTATAGGGGTAAGAATTTTTTATATCTAAACTGTATCAGGCTGTTAAACTATCTCAAAGAGCTAGTATTTTCTTTGTTTTTTCACTTTTTGTTTCTGTGTTTTTTATTTCTTGATTTTTAGAGCAAGAAAATACAAAAATCATTATAATAATCAATGTGAATATTTTTTTCATTTTTTTGTTTATAACTATATATAATTATATTTTATAGGTTTATTTTTTTATTTCAATTTTTTCTATTATATATTTGAAAATTTATATTCTATTGTTATAATTATTTACTATATATTTAATTTTTTATTTATTTTATGAAAAATATATTTTCATTTTTTGTATTAATACTATTTTTATTACTGCCTTTTTTTCATTCTAGTGCTATATTTTTTGGTATGCAAAAAATGGATACAAAAACTTGAATTGAATCTAAATTATGATGTTGTGAAAATAAGAAAAATATAAGTTTATGTAAACATAAATGTTGTTATGAGTCTAATAATAAATTAATTCCTTTTAGTAACAATTACAGAGAGGAGTCTAAAAAATTAAAATTTAGTCATTATGACTGGTTGTCTGATTTTGATATAATTTTTAGTCCTAATGAAAAATTTTTCAAATATTTTTTAAATCCACATTTAAAACGAAAGATTAAGAATTATTCTTATCTAAGCCTAGTAAAAATCATTAAATCAAATACTTAGAAAAATTAAATAAATTATTTATAGGTTATTTTAGATATACTTATAAAATTTTATTTAATATTTAAATTTAATTTATGAAAAGACGAATAAATATTAATGGGATGCACTGCCTTAGCTGTGAGATACTGTTAGAGAAAGAACTTAAAAACCTAAAATGAGTGAAACTATTAATGGTTTCTCATAAAAAATGAGTTATGGAAATAGATTATTCCAAAAAACAAGATTATGAAAAAGTTTTAAAAATAATAAAAAATAATTGATTTTCATTAAAAGAACTTTGAGATGTAAATAAAAAAGAAAATTTTTTATCAAATATTATAGCTATACTTATTATTTTGATTTTATCAATATTTAGCTATTTATTCAATTTGAGTGCTTATATACCAGATACGAGCAGTTTGAGTTATTTTAGTGCTTTTTTGGTATGAATAATCGCCTCTGTATCAACATGTTTGGCTATTACATGATGAATTATTATAGGGTTTTCTAAATATATTGATTCTTCTCACAGTAAAATTTGACATTTTAAAGTTCAAATCTGATTTCAGTTTTGAAGGCTATTAGGTTTTTTCTTATTTTGATGAGTTTTATGATTAACATGACAATTGATAAACTTTAATTTCTCACTGAGTTGATTTTTAACTTTTTTTATATGAATTTTACTTTTTTATATGGGTTTACATATTATGTGAATAATCCCATCAATTACTAGATTTTGAGTTCATATGCCAAAAAGTTTTGCTAGCAAAATTGAAAAATTATGAAAACCACATTTGTCTCCTTTGGTTTGAGCTTTAACTTTCTTTTTACCTTGTTGATTTACTCAATCTATTCAACTTTTAGCTGTTAGTAGCTGAAATTTTTGGTTATGATGATTTGTTATGTTATTTTTTGCTCTTGGTACATTTCCTATTTTGTTTTCAGTTTGACTTTGAGCTAGTTATTTCAAAGAAAAGCCTTTAGTTTTATTAAATAAAATAATAGCTTCTTTATTGATATTTTTTTGACTAGTTACTATCTTTAATTCATATAAATTAATCAATTTTGATAGTATTTTTAACTCTTGAAAAAAATCTTCATCTATTAGTAGTATTATAGATTGAAATTTTGAAA
Source organism: uncultured bacterium (assembly GCA_963922865.1). Classification (GTDB taxonomy): domain Bacteria; phylum Patescibacteriota; class Gracilibacteria; order BD1-5; family UBA6164; genus CAWUJK01. Next base: position 17,227 of record CAWUJK010000023.1, read on the forward strand.
TAATAGAAGTATGACATGACGGGTGGAATACTGTACCAAGAGAAATTATTCTTGAAAAATGAAAAAATTATAGAGTTGTTGTAACACCTAAGCAAAATGGTAGATGATGTATGTCTACACAATTTGTGCCAAAACTGAACTCAAAAGTTTCTTATGTAAAAGCCTGAGAAAAAATAGTGTATGAGTTTATAGAAGCAAAACCTTGAGAGTATGAAATGCTTTGTGCTTCTATGTGAATGCTTCAATGAAAAATAATTGTTAAATAATAAAATATGAAAAAAAAATTTAAAATAGAGTGAATGACTTGTGCAAGTTGTGTCGCTCTGAATCAAAACTCACTTGAAAAACTCAATTGAGTTTCTAAAGTATCTATAAATTTGGCAACACTGCAAGCAAATATAGATTATGATGAAAATTTATTGAGTTTTGAAAAAATAAGGGAAAATATAGAATCAAATTGATTCAAAGTTAATGATAATATAAAAAAACAAGATGAAAATTCTATAAACAATATTATTTTTAAAAGATTTATATTTTCTGCTGTTTTTTCATCTCCAGTTTTTTTGATGATGTTTGGAGATTTTATGATATGAATATCTTACTTTTGAGTAGATTTATTAATGTATATATATGCTATTTTATCTTTCTTGGTTGTTTTTATTTTTTGATGGCATTTTCACAAAAGAGCATTTAAATCTCTTTTGAAACTTCATTTTAATATGGATAGTTTAGTTTCTCTAGGTACTTTAGCTGCTTTTTTCTATTCAGTTATAGCTATGTTTTTTAAACCAATACCAGTTTATTTTGAGGCAGCAGTTTCTATTATTACACTTATAAATTTGTGAAAATATTTAGAACATAAATCAAAGCTAAAAGCTTGAGATGCTATATGAAAGCTTTTGAAATTATGAGCTAAAAAGGCTTTTGTAAAAATTTGAGATGATTTAATAGAAAAAAATATAGATGACATAAAAGTTTGAGAAATTATTATTGTAAAAGCCTGAGAAAAAATAGCTCTTGATGGAGAAATATTAGAATGAAATGCTAATATAGATGAAAGTATGCTTACTTGAGAAAGTATAGCAATTTACAAAAAAGAGTGAGATAGTTGTTTTGGTTGAACTATAAATTTAGATGGTAATATAAGTTTAAAAGTAACTAAACAAAATTCATCTTGAGTCTTAGCTAATATAATAAAAATGGTTGAACAAGCTCAAAGTTCCAAAGCACCTATTGAGCACTTAGCCGATAAAGTTTCCTTTGTGTTTGTTCCAATTATAATTGTGATTTCTATAATTACTTTTATTTCTTGGTTTTTAATAACTTGAGATATATCTAAAGCTATAATAAATTCGGTGACTTGTTTAATTATAGCTTGTCCTTGTGCACTATGACTTGCTACTCCAACTGCTATAATGGTTTGAACTTGAGTTTGAGCTAAAAATTGAATTTTGATAAAAAATGCTCAAGCACTAGAAAAAACTAAAAATATAGACATTGTTGTATTTGATAAAACATGAACTTTAACAAACTGAAAACCTGAAATTATAGATTTGATTCCTATAGAAAAAAAGGAAAAAGAACTCTTAGGGGTAGCCAAATCTTTATCTAGTTTATCTAACCACCCTTTCTCTATAGCTATAGATAAGTATGATTATGATTCTAATATTTTAGAAGTTAGTGATTTTGAAGAGATTAAATGAAAATGACTTTCTTGAATTATAGATTGAGAAAAAATAATGCTTTGAAACAAAAAATTGTTTTCTAATATAAATGATGAAATTTCCTCACAAATAGAAAAACTTACAAATAACTGAAAGACTCCTATCATAGTTTGAACAAAAAATAATATATTTTGAATTATATGACTAATAGATTTACCTAAAAATTGAGTTAAGCAGGTAGTGGAGACTCTAAAATCTATTTGAATTCAAATTGTAATGCTTACTTGAGACACAAAAAAAACAGCACAATATATAGCAAATGAGATATCCATAGATATAAATAATGTTATTGCTGAAGTTATGCCAGATGATAAGTTAAATGTGATAAAAAAATTACAAAATGATAATAAAAAAGTTGCTTTTGTTTGAGATGGTATAAACGATGCTCCTGCTTTGGTTCAGTCAGATTTATCTATAGCCATGTGAACTTGAAGTGATATTGCTATAGAAAGTTCTCATATAGTTCTTGTAGGTGGAAGTTTACAAAAGGTTGTTTGAGCGATAAATTTATCAAGGCGTACTCTTTGAACAATAAAACAAAATTTATTTTGGGCTTTTATATATAATACTTTATGAATTCCACTTGCTGCTTTTTGATTACTAAATCCTATATTTGCTGCTTTTGCAATGAGTATGAGTTCTTTTTGTGTTGTGAGTAATAGTTTAAGATTGAAGAGATTTAGACTTTAGTTTTTGTAGAATTTTTTTGAACTAAGTATATTTTAAAAACTACCAATAACAAAAAATTAAGAAAAGTCCATTAAAAGTTCACAAAAACACTTGACAAAGCTTTGGAAAAAAAGACTATATTATATATATTAAAGTGAATATATGGTAAAACAAGATAAATACACCACACTACACAACACCAAGCACTAATGGACTAATTCTTTTAAGGAGAAATAAAACGAATACTTTAAGTTTGAATTTTTAATTCAAGCTTAAAGTATTGTTTTTTGCTTACAAAAAATAATACCCAAAACAAAAACCAAAAATAAAAAAATAATATTATATACTAACTTAAACTTTATGAGAAAAACAACTAAAATAATAATTAATAATACCCAAACAAAACCCCTTAGCTGATTTACCTTAGTAGAATTAATAGTAGTAGTAACGATACTATCTATACTGTCTACAATATGATTTGTGAGCTATAGTTCGTATTTATCGTGAGTAAGAGATACGAATAGAATAAGTCAGCTAAAAGCGATATGAGACTCACTACATTTGTACGAAACAAAGAAATCACTACCCCTACCAGATGAGAAGAGACTAGAGATAAAAGATTGAGCAACAACAATAGCGATTCAATGATATGTATGAAAGAGTGTGATAGAAACAATATGATATACCTCTCAGTGACTAGACCCGAAAGATAATATACATTATAGTTACTACTTAACAAGTAGTAGAAAATATTTTCAGTTGCTAGCATATTTGGAAGAAGACCCTGATTTGAGTTTTGAGAGAAAGCATAAATTATGAATTAGAGAAATATTATGAAAAGAGCTAGATTATGAGAATAGATATCCGTATGTTTATTGAAAGAAACTATGAATACTAACAACAGATAGAAATGAGCCAATTCAAGAAATACACTCAGGCTCATTAGATATAAGTAATGTATGAACATCAAAGAACTATAAATCCTACTTAAAAACAAAAGAAATAATAACTTGAAATTGAACGATATTTAAAGACTTATGAAAATTAGTTAAATGATGATGAAGATGATATAGTGCTAGTTGAAATACGATAGTGTATAAGAATCTAGATTGAAATAACACTACAAATACAAACATAAACGATTGGAGAAGCGTAGATACTAACTGTGATATAGCGGATATAAAGATATGAACTCAAGTTTGGGCATGATGTAATTCAACAATATGAAATTGATTGGAATGGTGAAAGAGGGATAATGGAAGTAATTGAACAATATGATATTGTTATAAGAATCATAGTGAAATTAATGGTAATAATTCATCAGATTGTGCGATATGATCATCATATATGTTAAGCACAACAAAATCTAATACTTGGTTTACCTGAACGAATTCAAATTGAGATAGAGCTCCAGCTAATATATGGTGAAAACTATATACCTGGGAAAATGCAAAAAATACAGCGTGCAAGAATTGATATCACTTGCCAT
>CAWUJK010000024.1:0-20019 GCA_963922865.1 uncultured bacterium
TTCTCTTGTTTTATTGTCTAAGACTTTTTCTTGATCAATATTTTTAATTGTTTCACCCATCCTTTTTTTTTATATTTTAATTATTTTTAAAAGAAGATAAGTTCTCTTCAAGTTCTGATTCATCAACTTTTTTATCTATTATTTCTGAATATTTTATTGTTATTCAACTTAAACTTTTAATTTTTTCAACTATCTTTCACCAATAAAATATTATAGTTTTTATAAAATTTTTATTCATCTCTCCTTTTTTAGATTATACTTATAATATTATAGCACTTAATAGATTTTTTTGCAAAAGATATTGTTTATTTTTTAACTATCAAGTATTTGCTTGTTTACAATTTGTAAATATAATAGATATATACTTAATTATTTAAAATTCAAAAATGAAGAAAATAGTTGTTTCAGGATCTACAGCTTATGATAACATAATGTATTCAAATACAAATCTAAAAGACCATATAGTTTGAAAAAAAATGTCAAATATAAATGTTTCTTATCTAGTCTCTAATCTATCAAAAGAAATATGATGAACCTGATTAAATATTTCTTATAATTTAGCCCTTTTATGAACCAAGTCTTTTTTATTTAGTTCAGTTTGAAACGATTTTATTTTTTCTAGTTTTATTAAAAAAAATGTTAACCTTGATTATGTTAATATTTCAAAAAACAAACTTAGCTCTAGAAGTTATATAACAACTGATAATAAAACAAATCAAATAACAGCTTTTTTTCCTTGAGCTATGGAAGATAGCTCTGAAATATTAACATTTAGTTGAGATGATGTGAAATACTCTATTGTTTCAGCAAATAATATAGATAGTATGAAAAAACATTTAGAACTTTTACACTCTAAGTGAATAAAAACGCTATTTGACCCATGACAACAAATTACACAAATGACAAAAAGTGATCTAGAATACTGTTTTTCTTACTCAAACTATATTATTTTAAATGAATATGAGTATGAAGTTATAAAAAAAATATCACAAAAAACAGATTGAGATATGATAGCTAGTTTTGATTTTATGATTTTGACTTACTGACTTAGATGATCTAAAATTTTTGATAAAAATTATAACATAATAGAAGTTCATTGAATTGAAAATCCAAATTTTGTTGATCCTACTTGAGCCTGAGATGCTTATAGAGCTTGACTTTTAAAAGGTTTAAACGACTGATATAGCTTAGAAAATTCAGCTAAAATGTGAGCTTTACTCTCTTCTTTATCAACCGAAAAATTTTGATCTCAAAATCACTCTATAAATTGGCAAGACTTTTTAATACTTTACAAAGAAACTTTTTGAGAAAATTTAGATAAAAATATTTAACAAAAACCTTAATAATTTATGAAAAAAATATACTTAATAGACGCAAATAACTTTATCTATAGGATGTTTTATTGAGTTCCAGAATTTGTTACTAAAAAAGGAGAATATGTAAATGCTATTTTTGGTATAGCTAGATTTTTTTTAGAACAATTAACTAGAGAAAATCCAGACTATATATTTTTTGTGAAAGATGCTAAAGGAAAAAACTTTAGACATGATTTAGACGAAAACTATAAAGCAACCAGAGATAAAATGCCAGATAATTTAAGAACTCAAATACCTATAATTGAAGATATGGTTAATAAAATGTGAGTACCAATAATACAAATACCATGATTTGAAGCTGATGATGTTATTTGAACACTTGCTAAAAAATATGAATGAAATCCTGGGTTTGAAATTGATATATTAACATGAGATAAAGATTTATATAGCTTAGTATCAAACAATATCTATATTTATGATACTATGAAGAAGAAAAGATACTCAGTAAAAGAAACACAAGAAAAATTTTGAGTAAAACCAGCTATGATTATTGATTATTTATCTATAGTTTGAGACAAAGCTGATAATATACCTTGAATTGATTGATTTTGACCTAAAAAAGCTATTAGTTTGATAAACTGAATTTGAACCATTGAATCTATTTATGAAATACTAGATGATTGAAATTTTGATAATTTAGATGATGAAATTAAAAAAATATTCAAATGAAAATCATTGGAAAAACTATCTAAATCTAGAGAAAATGCTTTTTTGTCAAAAAAATTAGCTAGCATTGTTTTTAATGTAGAGTTAAAAAATTTTGATTTGAAAAACTACAAATTTAAACCAGAATTATACTTAAATGAAGATGTAAAAATTCTTTTTAGAGAATTAGAGTTTAATAGCTTATTGTGAGAAGAAGCGCCAAAATTAAAAAAATGGTCTGATTTATGATTGCAAGTAAAAATAATATGAGATGATTTGAAACTAGAAAAACTTTTTAGTAGAATAAAAAATTACAAAAAAATAGTTCTTGATACAGAAACAACATCACTTAATACAATGATAGCAAAACTTGTTTGAATTAGTATTTATTTGGATGATGATAATATATTTTACATCAATAGAATGCATAACTTTTCAAAAGTATCTGATGAAAAACTAAAAAAATTCTTAAAAAAGCTTTTTGATTTAGAAATACTTATTGTTGGACACAATATAAAATATGATTTGAAAATAATAGAAATATTTTTATCAAGCAGTAATATTTCTGATAAACAAGACGATATTTGACAAATGAATTTAAATTTTTAAACGATTAGCAATACTTTTTTATTGTTTTTCAATAAAAAAGTATTGACAAACATTAATTAAAGAATAATATGTGCTTGTCCCATATTTTTTATTTTTTAATTTTTATTTTTATGGAACGTTTAAAAAGTAGTAAGTCATTAAAAATTTTATTTATTTTTAATGAAATATCATGGTATTTGGTTTGGCTTTGAGTATTAATGTTAGTTTTGATATTTTTTGTTGGTATATTTTTTCCAAATGAAGTTTTTTTAGAATGAGATTTTTTATTTTCTCCTTTAGAATTTTTTTTAACACTTCTTTCTCTTTTTATATTGATAATAATTATTTCATACTTTCGTAAATTATTTAATACTTTAAAACAATGAAAAGTATTTGTTGATTCAAATGTTACCCTACTTCAAAGAATCGCATATTTATCAATAATTTTGTCTATAACTAGTATTGATTTCTCAGATTTGGAAACATTACTTTATTCAGCAGATATAATATTTTATTCACTATTGATATTGGTATTTTCAATAATCTTTAAATACTGAGTGGAAATGAAAAATGATAATAATTTAACTATTTAATATACTGAAATGATTAAAATAAATTTAGATATACTTCTTGTTAAAAGAAAAATGAAACTTACTGATTTGGCAGAAAAAGTAGGTATCACTATGGCAAATTTGTCAATTTTGAAACAAGATAAAGCCAAAGCTATTAGGTTTTCTACACTGAATTCTATTTGTGAAGCTCTTGAATGTGACCCATGAGATATTATTAAGTATGTTGATTAATTTTATGATATTTTATTTTTAATTTGTATTTTGTTTGTTTTTGTTTTTTTGCTGTATATTTTTGAAAACTAAAAAGTTTGACAGATTAACTTAAATTTTTAGACTATAATTCATATTTTGATGAAAATACCTCCTAGTTTAAAAAAATTATATAGATTTTAAAACATTTTATTTAATTAATTTATAAAAACATGTTTAAAACAATTGGTTTATGGGCTTTAATGAATATATCCATAATTATAGTTATAACTATTATACTTGCTATATTATCACACTTTTTTGGTATAAAATTAGATTCATATTGACAAAATTATTTGTCAATATGAATTTATGCAGCAGTAATATGATTTACATGATCTTTTATTAGTCTTGCCTTATCAAAATGGATGGCAAAAAAAACTTATGATATAACTTTAATAAATGATTCAAATGAATCTAAACTAGATGATAAAGAAAGATTGGTTTATGCTACAGTAATTAGCTTAGCTAGACAACATTGAATAAAAATACCTGAAGTTGGTATATACAAAGACTCTGAACCAAACGCATTTGCCACATGACCATCTAAAAATAATAGTTTGGTTGCAGTTTCTACGGGTCTTTTATCAAGTATGGATAAAAATGCTATAGAATGAGTAGTTGCTCATGAGATGGCACATATACTTAATGGAGACATGATTACTATGACTTTATTGCAATGAGTACTAAATACTTTTGTTATATTTTTTGCTAGAATTGTAGCAAACTTACTTGATAACTATACTGAGGGGAAGTTATGAGTTTTATGATATTTTGTAGTATATATACTGCTTCAAATACTTTTTGGGCTTTTAGCTTCAATTATAGCGATGAAGTTTTCTAGATATAGGGAATATAAAGCAGATGCTTGAAGTGCTAGATATGTGTGAAAAGAGAAAATGATAGCATGACTAGAAGCATTAAAGAAAATAGAAAATATGTATTCTCTAGATAAATCTAGTTTTGGAGCTATGAAAATATCAAATAGAAAAAAATGATGAATTATGCAACTTTTTTCTTCTCATCCAGATTTAGATGATAGAATAAAGGCTTTGGAAGAACTGAGAGTTTAATTATTTTAAAAGGATAATTTTATTTATTTAGCTTGTAATAATTTTTAACTAAACTATTATAACCTTTTATTCTTTTTGATTTTAAAGTCTTATCTATAATTGAGTTATGAAAAAATTATTTATAATATTGTTGTTATTTTGATTTTTAGTACAAAATACTTCATCACATTATGAGCATGGAGTAACAAAACAAGAAGATATTAATATTGTTAATAATATTAATGATATTTTTGTTTCAAAAATAGAAAAATGAGAATCAGCAAAAAAATTGTTAAAACAAATAAAAAAATATAAAACTACTGCAAAGAAAAAACATTTAGAAAATTCATATGAAATTATAAGTTTTTATCAATCTAGAAATTTTAAAATTTTAAATGTTTTGGAAAAAAGATTAACTCAATTTATAGCTCAACAAGCACCATTCATATTAAAAGTATTCCAAGATTGAAAAGAGCTAAAGATAATAGATGGTGTAGTTTCACTAAAAAGAAAAGAGTTTGATTTAGTTTTTGAAACAGATATAGATACATATATCATGGTAAATGCATCTTTTGAAGATTATTTATATAAAAATGCTATCTCTCAAAAAACTCTTCATTTAAATGAATGAAAATATCCTTTTGTTTCTTGAAAAGGTTATGCTGATACTCCTTTTAATTTCAATAATAGAATTATTATTGGTAATGGTTTTAATTATTGGTTTAGAGATAGGTATAATAAAACAGAAATAAAACCACAAAGATTAATATGAACAAGAACTATTGGCAAAGTTTTAATTTCTGATTATCCTTTGCCAGTTGTTGAAAAAAATATATCAGAAATAGATTATTTAAATCTTGTATTTTTATTATCAATAAATAAATCAAATTATGATATTGTTGAATTACAAAGAAAAGCTTTAAAAATTAAGTTTGAAAATTAGATTTGGAATTATTAAAAATATGTGAAATAATACTCTAGAAAATCTTGAGCTAAAATTAATAAATACAAAATTAGAAAATTCTGAAAATCTTGATAAAATTGAAAAATACTATCAAGAAGAATATTGAGTTTTTTTAGATGAAATTTTTCAAAACAGTAACTTATGATTTAAAAGATTTGTTTGAGTTGATTTTCAGTTAAATAAGCTTAATAATAATGAAGCTAATAATCATGAGTTATTTAAAAATTCATTTAAAAAAGCTATACAAATTTTGCCAATAGATAAAAACAAAAAATTATTTTTTGAAACTAGTCTTACAAATTTATTAGAAAATAAAAATACAATAGAAAAGATATTTTTAAAAAATAAACTAATAAATATAAACCACAATTTTCCTATTTTGGAAAGCTTGAAAAATTTAGAATTTTTAAATGAAAATGATTTATTAAAAGTATCATTAGAATTTAAACAAAAAAATGATTTTATAGATGCTATTTGAGTTTTATCCAATGATAAAAAAGATTTAATAAAAAAACATTATTATGAACTAAATAATACTAAAAAACAAGATAGAATAAAAAACTTTGAAAATGATTTTTCTTCAGAAATAAAAAACTCAAAAAATATTACCTTTTACCCTAAAGTTCTTAATTTTATATGAAAAAACTATTTTAAACTTAGATTAAAAAATAAAATAGAAACTAAAAAACAAGCATTAAGAAGAGTTTTTAAGATAGTTTTTTTGAAACTCTATAGATTAAAAAATAGTTGAATAGATATTAAAAATATCATAAATAAGATAGATAATTTGCATGATCTAGAGTCAATGCTTAATTTAGTTTTAAAATTTTTTGAACAATTAAAACAAAATCCAAATTTACAAAAAGACTATATTGTATCTGATGAGGTTGATGAATTAGAAGAGATTTATACTGATGCAGAAGAAAATAAAGATAAAACCCTTTTTTTAGAAGAAAAAACTATAAAAGCTAACAAATTATTAGAAAAATGAGAGAAATACCTTAATAAGCAAAACCTAGATACGCTTTTGGATGAAAATATAGACTTGGTAGGGGATAACTTTGTAAATAGAAATAAAATTGATATTGATGAATGAATTAAAGCAAACTCTTTACAATATGAAGAAATTAATGAAAATGAGCAAGACAGTGAAGAAAAAATAAATTTAGAAGAATATATAGAAAAATTAAAACTAGAATTTGAAATTTTAGAAAAAAAGAAAAATAAATTATTCCTAGACTGAGATTATGATAAGATTGATGATATAAATGAACAAATTAGTCTTTTAATTATAAAACTTGAAAAAATTTCAAAAATTATTTGAGACTTATAAAATTAAATTTTTAAAATTTAATTTTACAATATTAATCAATACAATATAATTATCAGTACAAATAAGGAGAAATTTTATTAATTATTATAATATATGAAGAAATTAGCTATATTTTTATTTGTTTTATGATTTTTATTTTCAAATACATTTGCTTACACATCTTTAGAACTTGATGCTGCTAATAATCTAGCAAAAAAATGAATAATAAAAAACAATTCCTCTAACCCAAACTTATATAATCTAGATAAACCAGTTTTAAGACAAGAAATCGGTCTTATTTCTAGAAGAGTATCTTGAGTGGCTGAAAACAGTAGTTGTAAAAATATTTTTAAAGATGTTAGTTCAACAAAACCTAATGATTGGGTTTGTAAAAATATAGAAGCTTTAGTTGAAAACAAATTGATTTCAGCTAACGAATTTTTTAATCCAGAAAGAAATATATCTAAATCAGAAGCTTTAATAATGTTTATAAAATCAATAGGTTTTATAGATTTTGAGATAGATGAAAAGTCAGAAAAAAATTGGCAGTAGCAAGTTGTAGAATTTGCAGTAAAAAACTGAGTGGTTGAAAATTTTAGTGATTATAATACCCAAGCAAAAAGATGATGGATATTCAAAGTAGCTGACTTTTCTATAAAAATAAAGCAAGAAAGAATTAAAGCATGAACTTGGTATAAAAAAGATTCTAAAAAATACTCAGATGAAGCAGGTTTATAAACATAAAAAATATTAGTCTTGAATAACCTATATAAATGCAAAACGAAAATTTATTAAAAAATTATAGAGAACAAATAAGTTCACTAGATCAAGAAATAATATATCTTTTGTCTAGAAGATTTACTATTGCAAATGAGATTTGAAAAATAAAAAAACAAGAATCTATGGATGTTTTACAGCAAAATAGATATAAAAAACTTTTAGAAAATAATATAGAAAAAGCTCTAGAGTTTTGACTTACAAAAGAATTAATACAAGATTTATGGGATATAATACATAAAGAAAGTCTAAGAATACAAAAATAAATTGACAAGATATTTTTTATGTTTATATTTACCATTGATTATATGTTTATAATTTTGAATTATGAAAATAATTTTTAGCTCATTTTTATTATTACTTTTAGGGAAATCCTAAGAGCTATTTTAAGACGAATTAAAAATTAAAACCATAATTTAAACTCTTAGGAAAAATAATTTTTTCTTAAGAGTTTTTTATTTGTTAAAAATTAGCTATGAAAAATATTTTATGAGAAGTAATTTGAAAAAGTTGAAGAAAAAAAATCATTTTGTTTGATACTACACTTAGAGATTGACATCAATGCCCTTGAGCCTGAATAGAAAAAGATGAAGATTATTTTAGTTTAGTTAGATGACTTGATCAAATTTGATTTGATATATGCGAGCTGTGATTTCCATCTTCTTCAAAAAATGAATGGACTAGAGTAAATGAAGCTGCAAAGATGTGTCAAGACTGAGAAATATCAACAATTGTATGATGACTTACACAAATGATAGATTTTCAAGTTGAATCTACCCTAAGAGCACTAGAACCAGTATCTACTATATGAAAATGATTTTTTCATATATATTTTCCAGTTGATCCTGATTTAAGAAAAGCAAGTATTTGAGAAAAAATTTCTGACAAACAAGCTTTAAAAGATATTGCTAGATTTTCTAAATTGGCAAGTGATATGTGATTTATAGTTCAATTTTCTCCAGAGTGATACTCTAAAATGTGAGATAATTTTGATTTTTGTACTGAAATGCTGATTAGTGCAGCCGAAAACTGAGCAAGCTACTTCAATATGCCAGATACAATTTGAGCAGAAGATCCAAATAATACTGATAAAGAGTATTATGTTGAAACAATAAAAAGACATAAATCTATACTTGATAAAAAATTTCCTTGAAATAATTTTATTTGGTCAGTTCATAATCACAATGATTTATGACTAGCTGTTCAAAATAGTATAAATTGACTACTTGCTTGAACTGGTATTTCTAAAGTAGAGTGAACTATAAATGGTATATGAGAAAGAGCCTGAAATGCTGATTTAAACCAGATTATTGTTCGTATGAAAACTACTCTTTCCAGTCAGTTTGATATAGATCATATTAACCCATCAAAATTGAGTGAAGTTTCAAGACTTGTTTCAAGCATAATGCTTGAAACTCAAGCACACTACCCCATAGTATGAGCTAATGCTATGAGACATACTTCTGGTTGACATACCAATGCTATCATTAAAAACCCTAAAGTATATCAACCTTTTTCTCCCAAACTAATATGATGAAATATATCTCTTGTTTACTGACCAAATTCTGGTTGAAACCTGGCAATTGATATAATAAAGAAAAAATGATATGATTGTCCTAAGCAATATAAAAGAACATTAGATGAATTTCTTAAAGAACGCATGAAAGAAACTTGAAGATATAAATGAATATTAGACAAAGAATTACTTGAACTTTATTTTGAGTATTTAAATCCTATAAAAATAAAGGATTATATAAAAAATGAACTAAATCAAGATGGTGAAATAGAAGTGGAGATTATTTGAAATTTATTTTGAAAAGAAAATATAAAAATCAAATGAAAAACTATTTTTAAGGCACTAAAAAATTTTATATCTCAACAAATACCTTGATACAGTGTTTTGAATTATGAATCAAAATCACAAAGTCATTGATCTGACTCTATAGCTGAAACAAAAATAGATATAAAAAATAACTCTACATGAAAAATTACTACTTGAGTTTGAAAAGATAATGATACAGAATTAGCTTTAATTAAGGCTTTAGCAAATGCTTTTAATAAAGTATATATGGACAACAATTTTAAAACTTCTTGACAAAACTCTTAAAAAAACTATTCTTTTAGCTAGTTAATCATTATTTATTTTTGTTTTAGCTTATTATGGGAACATAAGTTAGAAAATAAATCTTTGATTACAAAAGTAAAAAACTTGGGTGGAACCGTTCTTTTGATATTACTAAAAAGAACCCCAAATAAATTTTTTGTAAATTTATTTGGGGTTTTATTGTTAAAATAAATAAAAAATGAAAAAAACAAAGGAGGAGTTTGATTTATGGAACGAAGAAAAAAAGAAATTAGAATTTTCTAGTTCAAAAATCAAGAAAGTGAAAAGATGAGAAATATGGTTAGCCAAAATTTGAATAAATATTGGCTCAGAAATTTCTAAAGATGGAGCTTTTGAAAGACCAGTACTTGTAGTTTCAAATCATATGTGATGAGATCTAGTGTGAATAGTTCCTATAACTACAAAGTATAATAAAAATTGTGGTCAGTTTTTGTTAAAAATTCAAAATTATGAAAAATATTGATTGAATAAACAGAGTTATCTTTGTTTGAATCATTTTAAAATGATTAGTGCTAAGCGTCTTATTTTTCGTTTAAATTGATTTTATAGATGAAATAATAAAAAAAGTCTAGTATTAAACTCTTTTATTAATTTAGTATTAGATACAATATGTAATCTTAATAAAAAACACCCTAGTAAAGTAAAACTTTCTAGGGGGGGGCTCTCTAGGAGCGCTTATCAAACTAGTTACCTAGTTTACATAATAATTATATTAAAAAACAGGAAAAAAGTCAAATTTTATTTTTTTTCAAAAAGAAATATGAATAATAAATTAACACTAAAATCACTAAAAAAAGAAATAGAAAATTTAAAACAAAGAAATAAAAAAGTGGAGCTAGAAAAATCTTGGGAAACTTCTTATTTTAGAATAATAGGTATCTTGATATCCACTTTCATAATAATTTATACTATTATGTATATTGCTTGATTTTGAGATAAAATTGTTTGGTCATTAATATCTGCTATTTGATACCTAATATCCACTTTTTCTTTATGATTTTTAAAGAAAATTTATATAAAAAAATACCTTACAAAATAATTACTAACAAAAAAAATATGACAAATATAACAATGAAAGAAATAGTAAATCTATGCCAAAATAGGGGATTTATTTATCCAGGAAGTGAAATTTATGGAGGACTTGCAAACTCTTGGGATTATGGACCATATGGTTCTATAATGAAAGAAAATATAAAATTTTTATGGTTAAAAGAATTTGTTCAAAAAAGAACAGATATGACTATGATTGATAGTGCTATACTTATGAATCCTCAAACTTGGGTAGCATCTGGTCACGCGTGAGGTTTTTCTGACCCTCTTATAGATGATAAAAATACTAAAGAGAGATTTAGAGCAGATAAACTTTTAGAAGATTATATAGAAAGCATAAATGATAAGAACTATTTGAAATCTAAATACAATCTTGATAACTTAATTCCTGAATCATGGTCTTTAGAAAAACAAAGCGAGGTTATGAGATGAGAACAAATAAAAAACCCAAATACCTGACTTGCTTGAGACTGGAGTGATGCTAAAAAATTTAATCTTATGTTTAAAACCTACCAGTGAGTTACTGATGATTCTTGAACTGAAATTTATTTGAGACCAGAAACAGCTCAGTGAATCTTTGTAAATTTTGCAAATGTTTTAAGAACTAGTAGGAGAAAGATACCTTTTTGAATAGCCCAAGTTTGAAAATCATTTAGAAACGAGATAACTCCTGGTAATTTTATATTTAGAACTAGAGAGTTTGAACAAATGGAAATAGAGTATTTTTGTGAACCATGAAAAGATTTAGAAGAGCATAAAAAATGGAAAGAAAGCTGTATGAATTTTTTAACTGATAAGCTATGAATAAAAAAAGACTCTTTGAAATTTAGAGATCATGAAGCTGATGAGTTATCTCATTACTCTAATGCTACTACGGATATAGAGTTTATGTTTCCTTTTGGTTGGTGAGAACTTTGGGGTATAGCAGATAGAACTGATTTTGATTTAAAAGCTCATATGAATCACTCTAAACAAGATTTGAGTTATTTTGACCCAGTTAGCAGTAAAAAATACATTCCTTATGTTATTGAGCCATCAGTTTGATTAACTAGATTATTTTTGTCTATCATTTGTGATGCCTACACTGTAGATGAGGAAAATAGTAGAACATATCTCAAACTTGATCCAAAAATTGCTCCTATAAAAGTTTGAGTCTTACCTGTTGTAAAGAAACTATGAGATTTATGAAAAAAAGTTTATGAACAATTAAGTGATGATTTTATATGTGAGTATGATGATGTAGGAAGTGTAGGGAAGAGATACGCTAGGTTTGATGAGATATGAACTCCTTTTTGTGTTACTATTGATAGCGAGAATTATGAAGCTGGAAATGTTACTGTAAGACATAGAGATAGTATGGGGCAAGAAATACTACCAATTAATGAATTAAATAATTTTATTAGAAAAAGTTTAAAATAAAAAAATAAGCTAAATTAAATTTTAGCTTATTTTTTTGCAAAAAGTTTAAAAAATGATATACTAGTTTATAGTTCATAGTTCACTGTAAAGAATGAACTATGAATATTTTACAGTAAAATATTATTATGAAAACAAAAACAAGGCAAAATATTTATAATTATATTGAAAATAATGAACCAATATCGGTAAAAAGTATTGTAGATTTTTTTGGTATTTCTAAAGAAATGATTCATAGACATCTAAAAAGATTAATAGAAGAGTGAAAAATTTACAAAGTTTGAAAATCACCAAAAGTTTATTATTTTTCTAAAAAAGATGAAACTATAAATATGGCGATTCTTTGATTTGTATGAGATTATAATAATCTTATAGAAGAAAATTTTGTTTATTTTTGAGCAAATGGGGAAGTAGTGTATTGAGTGCTATGATTTGAAAAATGGTGTCAAAAAAGAAATTTGGACTCGATAAAAGAATCTGAAAATTATATAAAAGTAATTCAAAAATATGATAGTTTTAAAGATAAAAACTGATTCATAAATTGACAGGAAAAAATGAATTCTGCTTTTGATGAGGTTTATCTTGATAAAACTTTTTATTTTGATTTTTACAGTATAGAAAAATATTGAAAAACACTTCTTTGAAATCTAATGCTTTATGCTAAACAAACTAGTGATAAAGAGCTTTCTAAAAAGGTGGTAGATATTATTTTTGATAAAATATATAAACTTATAAATTTTTATGATATAGATTGAATTGCTTTTATTCCACCAAGTATTGATAGAAAAATTCAATTAATGGATGAAATAAAAAAATGACTCCATATTAATCTTTGAGAGCTTAAATTGATAAAAATCTTTAAAGATAAGCCAGTTCCTCAAAAATCTCTAAATAAAAAACATGATAGGATAATAAATGCAAGTGAAACTATTTTTATTTGAGATAAAAATTTTAAAGCAAAAAATATTTTGCTTATTGATGATGCCATATGAAGTGGAGCGACACTCAATTTTACAGCTAAAAAAATAAAACAAAACCTATTAGCTCAAAATGTTATTTGACTTGCTATTGTTTGAAGCTTCAAGTGATTTGAGGTTATTAATGAAGTTTAGTATAAATAGATTTAAAATAAACCAATAAAAAACTGCTTTAAAAAAGCAGTTTTTTATTGGTTATAACTCATCTGGAGTTTTGTCTTGAGTTTTTTCAGGAACCATATTTCCTAAAGGGTTATCTCAAAATCTATTTTTTCAAGCAGTTCATCTAAAAAACCCACAATAAATTAGTAGTATTATGCTTATATATGGAATTAGAGATATTAATGCCCACCATCCTGATTTATCTAAATCATGCAATCTTTTAGCGTATGCTGCTAAAGATACCCATAATGAAATTATTATGAAAGGTATCAAAAGAATAATCATGTAAAAAGTAGATGATCATTCATAATTTTTACTTCAGCTTGCAATCATTTCTTCTTTTAATTTTTGTGTTTCTTGCTTCATTTTTATCAACTCAGGAGAATTGTTTATTTGTTCTTGAGTTTTTCATTCTATATTTGCTGAATCAATAGCCATTTGTATTTGCATTTCATTTGATTTTATAAGAACTTCTTTAGCTTTATTTGAGTGTTCTTGAGCTGACATAGAAATAACAATAAATACTACTGGTATTATTGCTAATAGGTATACAACTAGAGGGTATATCCAAAATTTTAATCTATTCCACCTTCATTTAAAGGAAAATAATTCTTTTATAAAATTTATCATAGCTTTAATTTTTAAAAATATATTATAATTATAGTTCGTTTGGAGTTGAGTTTTCAGTCTTTTCTTTATCTTCTTCTTTTTTTACTGTATTTGTTGCTTCCAATTTTATTCATACAATAGGAAACATTATAGCTCCTACAAATAAAAGTCATACGGTTGTCCATGCTCATCTTCCAGTTCTGATGGAAATAGCATGTAATAGCTTTATCCACATTACTATAAAATATATGTATGCTACTATAGCACTTATTCCAAATGTAAAAGGTGTTAATATTACTCATACAATTATTGCAACTATTGGTAATACAAAATAGTGTAATATTGATTTTTTTGATGCAGTACAATAATTATATATTTGTATTATAGGTACAAATGATAACCATGCATGCTTTTCTCAAAGTTTTTTGTTTATTAAATACAATCAGTATGCAGTAGAAATATAAAATAGTAAAGAAATAATGTTTATTAACATACCAATGGCATATATACCTTGTCATCATGTATTTAACATTTCATTAGTTTCACTCATTGCTACCATATCCATAATATAAAATTTAAAAAATAAGTTTGTTTTTTTGTTAAAACATAGATATAATACTTGTATTGTATTTTTAATCAAATTTTTATGAAAATTAAAGCTTGAGTTTTGGATAGATTTGAACAGACTTTTTTTCTTTTTAAAGATAATTTTATTTTTTTAATTTTGCCTATTTTTTTATATAATATTTTTTGGTTCATCTTTTCATCATGACTTTTTTTAAACTTCATTTATAGAAATACTCACAATATAAACTTGCTTTTTGATTTAAAAGATTTTAGTGAAATTTATAGTTTTTTTTATAATATTGATACCTTAATTTTTATATTTTTGCTTTTAATATTATTTATACTTTATTTACTTTTTTATATACCTTTTATCCTTTGAACAATAAGAATTATAAAACAAGCTGAAAACTCACAAAATATAGATATCTTACAAAACATAAAATATTGATTTTCTAGGTTATTAAAATCATTTAATACTTATTGGTACATTTTCTGGTATATAGCTTGAATACCATCTTTGCTTTTTATAATTTGATGAATTTTATTTAATTTATGATTTTTCTTTCAAATTAGTGAGCAAGTTAAATATATTTGACTTATTTTTATGTGAATATGAACTTTTTTATTTTTGATTTTTATGGTATATAGATGAATAAAAACTAGTTTTTCTATAATATCTGCAACTAGAGAAGATAGTTTTGATAAAAAAAATTTTTTGATGTCTATATCTATAACAAAAAATAATTGGTGGAGGATTTTATGAAATCTTTTATTGGTTTGAATAATAATTTCATTTGTTTCTCAGGCTTTTTCTTCTTTTTTGAATCTTATATTGTGATATAGTTTTCCACTAGAAAATATAGATAAAATTGACTCAATAGAATCTATTATGTCACATTTTTCAGTATTTAATTATTTTATATTTGGTATTCTTGAGGTATTTTTAAATACAATTGGGTTTATTTTTATAACTGTGTTTTCTTATTTATTTTATTTAAGAATTTCTAGAGAGATAGTTTATAAAAATAAAACTTTATCCCAAGAAAAGACTGAGCTATAAAAATAAAACTGTATTAGTTATCTAAGTACAGTTTTATTTTGTTTCAAATTTTCATTTAAACATTTCAATTCTCTTTATTATTACTTTATATAATTCTATTTTTTTTGTTAAAAGTCTAGTTTTGTTATCTTTTTTTTCTAGTTTATCTTTTTTTATTTTTATTTTTTCTGCTAGTTTATCAAAAAGTTTTATTTTTGATTTTTGCTCTAGTTTTAAGAATTTCTTTTTTAAAAGAAGTTCATTTAATTTTTCATCTATTTTCTTGTTTACCAAATCTTTTAAATTTTGGCTTAGTATTTCATTATGTTCTTCTATCTTCTCTTTTATATTTTTTATTTTATTTTTTATAATAGTTTCTTTTTTTATAAAATGGCTTTCTAAGTTTGAATTTTTGTTTATTATATCTAAGTCTTCTCTTATAAATTGTTTGTATTGCTCGTATTTTTTAGTTTTTATAAAAGGAAGTAGTTTTTTATAGATTTCTTTTTCATTTTCAAGTAAATTTTTTATAGTTTGTTGAGTGTCTTGTAAATTTCTTGATTTTATCCTTAAGCGTTTGTTCAATTTATCTTTAGTATCTTTGTATTGTTTAGTTAATTTTTCTAGTTGTTTTTTTTGTTCTTGATCTAAATCTTTTCTAAAAAAATCACTTAAAAGCACTTTTTTCTTTAGTTTATCGAATTGTTTATCAGTTTCTTGCTTATTTTTATCTATTTTTTTTACTTCCTGTTTTAATTCTCTTATAGTTTTTTGTCTATCATTATCTATATTTATTATTCAGCTACTAGAAAAAGCAGTATTTGATAATACTACTGTGCAAACTAATATTAATAACTTTAGTGTTTTTTTCATATATAAAAATAACAAACAGGAGAGAATCTTTTTAAAAAATAAGATTTTTTAGGCTTTAACTCTTATTTTCAGGTATTCTAGATTCTCCTTGTTGTATGTATTATAATAATAATTTATTTTTATCTTTCAATGTTTGCTTTGTGAATATTTGGTGAAGATTAAAAAAATATTTTGAAACTAAATCATTTTTTTATTTCAGACTTTATTTCATAGCTCCAATTATGCCTTTCAATTATTTTATTTACTAAGCTTAATCATACTCATATTCCTCTTTTTTCTACATTTCATGATTTTTGTTTATCTGCTTGATAAAACTTTTCAGTTATGTAGGGAAGTTCTGTTTTTGTGACTCCTTTTCAATCATCTAAAAAATCTATATAATTACTTGTTATATTTATTTTTAATAATGTATTTTTTCAAGCGTATTTTAAAAAATTTCATATTAGGTTATGTACCACTTGATTAAATAAATTCTTATCAAGTTTTATTGTTTTATTTTCATCTCAAGCTACTTTTATCCTTTGTTTGTTTTCTTTTAGGTTTTTTTTATGTGTTTCTACAACTTGTTTGATAAGATCTGAAATATTGTGATCTTTTAGATTTAAATCTAATTTTTGATTTTCAAACCTTTCATAGTTCATTATTCTATTTACAAGGGATATAAGTCTATTCATCTCATCTGTGATAGCTCATAGATTTTTTTTATCTAATTTTATTATTCAATCTGTTATTCATTCTAAATAACATCATATAGAAGTTATTGGTGTTTTTAGTTCATGAGATATATCAGCAAGTAGTCTACTTCTTATTGATTTTTGTACATTTAACCTCCTATTGAGTCAATTTATAGATGATATTAACAATCATATTTCATCTTTTCTATGGTATTGGATTATACTATCTTCTTTACCTGGTTTTAGTTTTTTTATTTTTTTTGTTACTTCTTTTATAGGAAGTATAGTTTTTTTGATTAAATAAGCTATGAGAATACTAAGAAGTATTATTGTAAATAGATTAATTATTAGTATTCACCAAGTAAGTCTAGTTATAAAATTGTATTCAGGAGAGTTTTTGTTTTTTATATTATCAAGTATTTTTGATAAATTATCTCTTGGAATTAATTCTTCAATATATTTTGGAGATAATCAAGTTTTCACTAGATAATTAACTACTATCTCTCTATTTTTTTCTTTGTTTAGTGGTATTTTTCATTTATTACTTTCAAGTAGTTCAAAAAACTCTATTTCTGAGTCTGAAAATATAGAGTCTATTTCATCCTCTGTTTGTTTTTTTATTATTTCATTTATATATTCTATTGTTATTGAAGTTTTTATTTCTATTTTCTCAGATAGGTATATTTTTAAAAAGCTAGTATATAGCATGTAAAAAGCCACGATATTTATTATCGCAACCATAAATATTGAGAATATCAAAACTATTATAAATTTTCTAGATAGAGACATTTTTTATTTATTTAATCTATATCACTCTCATCTTATTGTTAAGATGATATCTTCTTGTGAGTTTAATTTTTTCCTTACATTTTTTATATGTGTATCAAGAGTTCTATCATATATATATTTATCATATCATAAAACATTTGTCATTAGCATCTCTCTACTTAATACTTTTCAGTCTTCTTGCACTATTTTTTCAAGTAAATCATATTCATTTTTAGTTAGAGATATTTCTTCTTTTTTAACATATACTATTCTTTTTAGAGTATCTATTCTTATATCTTTATAACTTAACATGTTTGATTCTTGCTCTTGTTTTTCCTGACTATTTGTGTTTGCTCTTTTAAATATTGCTTTTATTCTGGCTAATAATTCTCTAGGAGAAAATGGTTTTGCTATATAATCATCTGCTCAATTTTCTAGTCATGATATTTTATCATATTCACTATCTCTTGCTGTTAACATTATAACAGGTATAGTTGAGAAACTCCTAAGTTCACAACATATTTGCATTCAGTCTTTTTTTGGTAAATTTATATCCAAAATTATCAAATCAGGTTTTTCTTTTTTTATTTTTTCTATAGCTTTTCATCAGCTATGATAAAGAGTTATTTCAAAATTTGAGTTTTCTAGATATAGCTTTAAAGAATTAGATATTCATACATCATCTTCTATTATTAATATTTTCTTCATATACTTATTTCTATTTTTATTTATTACTATACAATTTAAGTATAATTTTTTATTTTTTTTTATCAAATAAATTTGCAATATTTAAAAAACTTTATAAAATCAGCTTGTTTTAGTTAGTAAATCATCATATGTCTAGTTATTATTATGATGAACTCTCTAGCTTAATTTTTATTATTTAAGTATTTAAGGAATATGGCTTTTGGTCCAAAAAAGAAGCACTCTAAAGTAAGATCTAAAAGAAGAACTAGTAATTGGCTTAAACTTGTTGCTAAAAAATTAAAAAATAGAGTTATGTTAAACTCAGCAAAAAATGGTCTTTCTCATTTTGTTGATGAAGATGGTATGTACAAAGGTAGACAAGTTATTGCTAAAAAAACTAAAAAAGTATCTACTACTAGAGTATAGTTTTTACAAAATAGGCTTTTCTTTACTTTCAAAAGACTGGTCTTTTTAGGCTAGTTTTTTAAATTATTTCAATATTAAAATACAATGAATTTAATAGTTTCTAGAAAAAAATCAAGAAAGTTTCTTTTTCAGAAGCTGTTTTCTGATACTTATAATAAAAATGATTGTGAACTTTTTAATGATTCTTTTATTATAGATAGTTTTAAATGAAATTTGGATACACAATATTTATCTGAAATGGAGGGTTTAATAAAATCAAAACAATCAAAACTTTTGGAAATACTAAAAATGTATGCTCCGAAATTTTCTCCTGATAAAATGGATTTAATGTATGTTATTCCTATCTTTATATGAGCTACAGAGATGCTATATTTTTCATGAAAAATCCCAGCAAAAGTTAGTATTAATGAAGCTATAGAAATATCAAAAATATATTGAACTGACTCAGCAAAAAAAATAGTTAATTGAGTTTTAAATTGTCTTTACAAAAATTTTGAAGAAACAAAAAATAAACTTGAAAATATTGGGAATGAATCTAGTTTTGATTTTTTTGCAAAAAATTAGAATGAAGAATTTTTAACTCTTTGAACTAATCAGTATTAAGACAAAAATATTTTATTTCATAAAATATAATATTCTAATAAAATAATCTCCTAAATTCCCTAGGAAAAAATGTTCTACCTATAAAATAACCCATCTAAGCTCCCTAATATTAGGGAGGGACAGCTGCAAAATAGATTGAGTTATTGTAGCCCTTTCCCTAATATTAGGGAAAGGATTCAGGTATGGGTTACATTAAGTTTTTATACTTGATATTCAATAAATGTCTATTAGAAAATTAATAAAAGACTTGACAAAGTTTTGAAAAAAAAGACTATATTATATATATATTAAATTTAGAATATATGAAAAAACAAGGCAACAAGGCAACAAGGCAACAAGGCAACAAGGCAACAAGGCAACAAGGCAATTAATGAACTAATTCGTTTAAAAAGAGAAAAAACGGATACTTTAATTTTGAATTAAAAAATCAAACTTAAAGTATTTTTTTGTGTGCAAAAAAATAAAAACAAAAATAAATCTTTCTACCAATTATTTTATTTTCTAAGAA